>CAZBLL010000020.1:0-12683 GCA_964492625.1 uncultured Synergistaceae bacterium | reverse complement strand
AAAGGCGGTTTCATACCCCTCCCCAGGCCCGAAGACGCCGAGCAGGTGTTTTCTGGGCGAAACGCGGTTGAATCGGAACCCGCCGCCAGGGCCGCCCGACTGGCGGGAGACGAAGAGGTTGCGGCGCTGCAGGAAATAGTGGCCAAAGACATGGAGGCTGTTCAGAACAGGCAGAAAGACACCTTTTCCAAGATAAACGAGGAGTTCCACCTGGGGATAGCAAGGATCAGCAGAAACACCTATCTGGAAAAGTGGGTCAAGAACATTTTCTGGCGATCCAATATCTATATTTTCTATTTCGACAGTTTCTACAAGTCGACGCAGCTCGATATACCACAGAAAACCCCCAAGCAGCACGCCTCCATTGTCCAGGCGATAGCCGACCACGACCCGGATGCGGCCGCCCGCCTGATGTCGGAGCATATCAACAGAACGTACGAGGTGCTGTTGCTGGGCCGATAGACATTTTTTTCAGAGCGACCTGTTTTCCTTGACACCAGTCGGGGGAAATGGTAATAAATTGTATGGAGCACCAAAGAATACCATGATGTATCCATAGACGCCGCCCCGAGCGGCGAGTTTTTTGGTCAAGTCCAATGGATACAAGGAAAAATACTTTCATGTATATCGCCGGGGGTGTCGTCATGAAAAACAAAACAGTTCTCCAACTTGGATACGGAATGCAGGGAAAAGCAGCTCTCCATGACATTCTTGGAAACGACCTGGTGTCGAAGGTGATTCTGGCCGACGCTTCGCCTGATGTCATGCGTGTGCCCGAGGCCCGGGGGATGGAAAAGGTGGAGGCGGTGCACCTGGACGCTTCTGACACCGCATCCATGGCAAAGCTCATGGAGCGAGCCGATGTAGTGATGGAACTGCTTCCCGGCGTTTTCGCGCTTCCGGCCGCAGGGCTGGCGGCGAATGTGGGGGTCAGCCTTGTAAGTTCCATGTATCTTCAGAACCCTGGAGAGCAGGACCCTGAAAAGATAGAGGAAACAAGGCGGGAGGTAGAGGCCCTGGGCGCAAAGGCTCATGAAAAGGGCGTAACCATACTTCAGGAATTCGGAATGGATCCGGGTATAGACCTTGTACTGGGACGCAGGACCCTGGAGCAGCTCGACGAGGTGGTCGCGTTCCACTCCTACGGAGCCGGGTTTCCTGAGAAAGAGGCTTCGAACAACCCGCTGGGATACAAGTTTACCTGGTCCATCATCGGAGTAATGCGCTCCTATCTCAGGCCCGCCCGCGTTCTTCGGGATGGAAGGGTTATAGAGGTTCCCGCCGATGAAATGTTCACCCCCCGTTTTACGCATATCCTCGACCTGCCCGAGATGGGCGGCCCCCTCGAGTGTTTTCCTAACGGCAATACGCTGGCGTTTGCAGGTCTGTTCAATATAGAGGACACGGTAAAGAGCATGGGGCGCTACATATGCCGCTGGCCCGGTCACGGGGCTTTCTGGAGTGCAATGGCCAGGTCGGGCTTCCTGGGAGAGGACCCGGTACAATGCGGCGACGTATCCGTATCTCCCGCATCGTTTTGCGCCTCGCTTCTGGGCTCACAGGAGCAGTTCTTCTATGGAGATGATGAACGTGACGTGGCCCTCATCCGGACGGATGCGAGAGGTTACCGCGAAGGCAGGCCCGTGCGGGTAGTCAACCAGATAGTAGACAAAAGAGACCTTGAGACCGGCTTTACATCCATGCAGCGGACCGTGGGTTTTCCGGTTTCAATAGGCGCCCGGATGATCCTTGATGGAAGACTGGATAAAAAGGGACTTGTGAGCCCAATGGACGTTCCATTTGAACCTTATATGGAAGAACTGTCCAGACGGGGAATTTCCTTCAGTACTTACGAAGAGGAATGGGACGCCCGGCTTGAACCGTAGGCAAACAAGAGGTTGGTAAACCCCGGGTTGAAATCAATGTATTGCCGTAACGGGTTGCAAATGCTGTGACAATACAGGAGGTGAACGAAGAGAAAACCACAAGGTAAACGGCTGCACATCTTCTGAAAACCAGAAAGGAGAGAAACAGGATATGGGTGACATTGCCGCAAAAGGGGTGCTTTCCCTGGTTCCAGTGTTTCTTGCTCTTGGTCTGGCGTTCAAAACCAAGGACGCAGTTTTCTCCCTGCTTATAGGTTGTATCGCTGGCGTTGTCATAGCGGGGTTCGATCCGGCTACGGGCCTCTCGAAACTGTTCCAGACCGCTCTCGGCAACGGTGATTTTATCTGGGTCATGATGATAGAGATAGCCGTCGGCATCATGGTGGTTTTTTACCTCAGAGCCGGCGTTATTGCCGCGTTCACCGAGTGGGCGGGGGACAAGATCAAGACCCGCAGGGCCGCATCCGGCTTCGGCTGGCTCCTCGGCATCTTTATTTTCTTCAGCGACTATTTCAGCCCCCTTTTCAGTGGTCCGATTGCGCGTCCTCTTACCGACAAGCACAAGGTTTCAAGAGAAATGCTGGCGTACCTGCTTGACTCGGGCAGCGCCCCTGTCTGCACCCTGGTGCCCCTTACAGGCTGGGCCGTCTACATTGCGGGACTTCTCAAAGGCTACGGCCCCATAGAGAACGTGTCTCAGGGAATGGCCGTTTTCATCAGGGCGATACCCTACAATTTTTACGCATGGTTCGCGGTGATTCTCGCGGGTCTTATCGCGTTCGGCGTTGTTCCCAATTTCGGTCCAATGAAAAAGGCCGAATTGAGGGCCAAAAACGAGGGCAAGGTTCTGCGCGACGGCGCAACTCCCCTCGCCGGCGAAGAGATGGATCAGGTGAAACCGCTTGAAGGAAAGAAGGCCAACATCTTCGTGTATCTGGTGGTGCCTGTTCTTATCATCATTGGCGTTGCTCTGGCGACGTTCTTCATCATGGGTAGCGCCAAGATACTGGAAGCATTCCTCACGGCTGTCATCTATCAGGCGATAGCCATGTCCCTGGGAGGATATTTCAAGGGAGTCAAGGACGGCACGGATGTGAGCGTCAAGGGAATAAAAGGAGTGCTGCCCGCTATTCTGATCCTTGCTCTGGCCTACTGCATCAACACCATTTCAAAATCCCTGGGTGCGCAGCAGTACATCATTTCCCTTACAGAGGGATGGATGTCCTCGGGCATGCTTCCGATAATCACGTTTCTGACGGGAGCGGCTATATCGTTCTTTACCGGCACTTCCTGGGGTACTTACGCCATTCTCACTCCCTTTGTTCTGCCGGTGGCCATGAGTCTCTCGGGCGGCGTGGTCGATTCGGTGGTTCTGGCCACTATCGGAGCCGTTGTAGGTGGAGGACTTTTCGGCGACCACTGCTCCCCGGTTTCCGACACTACTTGCCTTTCGTCCTTCGGCGCCGGTTCCGACCACATGGATCATGTCACCACGCAACTTCCCTACGCCCTGGTATCCGGTGTACTGGCCTGCATTCTGTTCGCAGTTATAGGGAACATGGGTGTGTGATCCGGCCAAGACCGGATAAACTGGTTATAACGCCATTTTCCGCCCGCGGCACAGGCCGCGGGCGGTTTTCCTACTACCCGCAAGCCTGTGGGATATACTACCTGCCAGGGAGGTCTTCCCCATGAAAGACAAAACGGATAGCGCGCACATCGGAATCCTTTGCTGGGAAGCGGGCCAGGCGCCCCGCGGCCTTGTTCAGCTTGAGACCCTGAGGGGTAACAGCACCAATCCCGATTCCTACGATTACCCGGTACGGTTTCACAGGGTCGCAGGGGCCAACATCCAGACCATCCTCGAGGACCCGGACAGAGGCGTGCTTGCCAAAATGATCGAGGACGCAAGCTCCATGGTATCGCAGGGGATAAAGGCCATAGTAACCAGTTGCGGTTTCAACGCCATTTTCCAGAGGGAACTGGCCGACGCTATTGACGTTCCGGTGTTCACCTCCAGTCTTCTTCAGGTTCCGATGGTCCTGAGATCCCTGGGAAAAGGGCGTGAGTTGGCTATCATAACCGCCAAGAAGGCGGCTCTCAGGAAGGAACACTTTGAAGCCGTGGGGATAACGCCCGAAATGCCGGTAAAGATATTCGGAATGGAACAGCGCCCCGAGTGGAACAAGATATTCGTCGCCCCTGATGAAGATGTCGACCTGGATGTCATACGTTCGGAAGTAGTCGGCACGGCGCTGGAGGCGGTGAAAAACAACCCGGCTACGGGAGCGTTCGTTCTCGAGTGCACCGACCTCCCCCCGTTCGCGGAGGAGATCCGAAAGGAAACGGGGCTTCCCGTTTTCGACATTATCACACTTGTAAACTATATCCATGAATCCCTGACCTAGAGGGGAAAGCCTGAACTCTGGAGGTCCTGAAACGACATGAAGAAAATTCTGGTCCTGGGGGCTGGAAGAGTAGCGCGGCCCTGCGTCCAACACCTTATTGATTGTCCCGGGATCGATGTTGCAGTTGCCGACATATCCGGGGAAAACGTGAATAATACTATAGCCGGTCGTTCCGGATGCCGGGCAATAGTGACAGATATAGGGAAAAACCTTCCAGACGTTATGAATTCCGAAACACCTGACGTGGTGATATGCCTGCTTCCTCCCGGCATGATGGCCCCTGTCGCCTCCGAGTGCCTGAGGACCTCTTCCAGCCTTGTCCACCCGGCGTACCTCGACGAGAACCAGAAAAGGCTTTCAGATGAATTCCGGAAAGCGGGGCTCGTCTTTATAGCGGAACTGGGACTGGACCCCGGCATCGATCATATGTCGGCCGCCGGGACAATTCGCCGGATAAGGGAACAGGGCGGGGAAATAGAATCCTTCAGGTCCATATGCGGGGCGCTGCCGTCGGCCGAAGCCAATACGAACCCGTGGGGCTATAAACTTTCCTGGGCTCCTGCCAGCCTGGTGGGCGCCAGCAGACGCGACGCCAGGGTAATGCTGGATTGCGCGATACATGAATGGCCGGCGGGTGAAACTTTCGAGCACCCGTACCTGGAAGAGATAGAGGGTCTGGGCTGGTTCGAGGTGTACGCCAACGCTGATTCGCTGCCTTATGTAGAGACCTATGGTATTCCCGAAACGCGCGCCATTTACCGGGGCACCATACGATACCCGGGCTGGTGCGAGACCATCTGCCGGATGAATGAAATCGGTCTTTTCTCAGAGAATTTCCTGGAACTGGAAGGTCATACGTTCCGCTCGTTCATGGCTATGATGGCCGGCCGGCCGGGTGAGGAAAACGTTGAAAAACTCGTCGCCCTGAAGCTGGGCCTGAAAAGCGGATCAACGGTGATGCTTCGGTTCCAGTGGCTCGGGCTGTTCGACGACGGGCCCCTTCCGTTCGGCAACGGCAGCGCCCGCGACGTGGTTTCGTTTCTGTTCGGAACGAAACTCGTATATGCTCCGGAAGAAAGGGACCTGGTGATCCTCAGGGACGAATACATGGCCAGTTTCCCCAAAACCGGGGAGCGCAGGCGTTTTGTTTCCACGCTTGTAGATTACGGTGTCCCGAAAGGGGATTTCTCCGTTGCAAGAACCACCGGCCTGCCTCCCGCCATAGCGGCGAAGCTCGTGGCCGAGGGCGCGATAAGCACCCCGGGGCTGCATATACCCGTTACACCCGAAATATATGAACCTGTGCTAAAGGAACTGGAAACCCTGGGTATACGCCTTGAGGAAACGGAAGAAACAATGTAGCAACCCGGGGCTCCGGGTTGCTACCGGAGCCTCAGTTAAGCAGTTTGAGCATGTCTTTCAATGAGCCTGACAGGTGACCTGTGAAACGTTCCAGGTCATCCCTCAGTTCCGAGCGGCAGCAGACGAAAAACCCAAGAAAGTCGGGTTTTTTGAGAAACCTGAAGGAAAAACCGTCGTTTACGGCCGGGCCGTAGCCGCCGAGAGCCAGTCCGTCGACACGGGTAGTGCTGGTTGTGAATACGCTGTAGGTAAGCCGTTTCCAGCCTTCGTCCAGATAAAGGGCCGGGGGAGTGGTTTCGCCGGTTTCCTTCCACAACAGCAGCAGTGCGTGAAGATGGCCTTCCACGCCCTCTCCCGCCATACATCGTTTTATTCTCTTTACGTGCTTTTCCCCGGCAAGACGAAGCAGTTTTTCTCTGGTTACGTCCGATGCCCCGGGATCAGTCATGGATGTGACAAAGGCCTTTGATTCTATGGAAAGCGGGCGCATTGCCTCAGTACGTCCGTGCAGGAAAGATCGCAGCATAACCGATTCGAACACGCTGTAAATTTTTCCCCATGTCCGGTGCTGGGCCAGCTGCAGGGCGATCTGGATAAACGCATCGGGGCTTATTCCCCTGCGCTTGATCTCTTCCTTGCCGAACGATTCGAACTCCAGATGACGCATGAGCGTGTTTGAGTCAGAACGCCGTGTGGCTTTGTCCGCCTCTGTGATCGTCTTTCGCAATTCCGTCGAAATGTGAAGTGGAAGGTCCCGGATGGAGGGGGAGAAATTTGCCGTTACGACCGACGGTTCCGGTTCTTTGCCTGTGACGAAACGAACCAGCCGGGCCATCGGGGAGCCGTCGAGATGCGAGTGCTCGAAATTCAGACCGGCGACGCCGTTGGCGCAGACGATAAACTGGATAGATTTGTCGAACCAGCGGTTGCCGGTGTCGCCGTGAAGGAGAGTTCTGGCGGCGGCTTCTTTTGTCCCGGGCGAAAAGTTGTCCAGAGAAAGTGAAAAGACAGCCGATTCGATCGTTTCGAGTGCAAACGCATTTTCGGGATGTAAATTAGCCAGTTTACTGTGGGCTTTGGCCCACCGGTCTCTGTCCATTGCCGTCAGCGCCCCGGGAGAAAACTGGTTGTGTGTCGCTGTGGCCAGAATTTTCTCCAGAGCCTCCCGGATTGTTTCTTTTTCGGCAAGCCGGCCTTTTTCATCGAAAACATCCAGCCTGTAGATATTACCCCTGCAGAGGACGACGATATGGCGAGAGCCTGTGTTTCTGACAAAAACGTCCCCGTGTTGTCGCGGGCTTCTGGCCGCGCAGAACATGTTGGAGTACTGCTCCATGCATAGCGGTTCTCCATGCAGCGTGTCCGGCTCCAGTGTGTTGTTTTCCACAAGACGAAAGAACCTGCAGGCCGCCGAAACCAGTTCGGCGGCCTGCTCCCCCTGTCGCCTGTCCGGAAGATCCAGCAGGTAAAAGGGGTTGCTGTTTATAGGCAGGGGGGAACGCTCTGCGAGATACCAGTCATCCCAGTAGGGGATGTTTTCGAGCAGCGGTCCGTCGTTTTCCATGCGCTTTTCCAGCATTTTCTGAAGCGACGGTGCTTGTCGGGCGCGAAAACCCGCGACGGCTTTTGCCGTCGACAGTTTTTCCTCGTCGTTTTGCAAAAGAGGCTGCACCCATTCAAGGTATCTGTCGCAAAGCCGGTTTGTATCGCGGTAAATGAGTTTTTTCAGCATATGGATTCCCCCCGCCCCTGCGGTTGTGTTTTGGTCTTACTGTTGAAGAGCCGATTCGACCCTTGCCGTTACAGCGGGGTCATCTATCCACGATTGCCATAGCTCCGGATTGCTTTTAAGAAACTGTCCGGCGGCGGCTTCGACGTCGACCTTGTTTTTTTCCATATAAGCCAGAGCCGAATTGGTCTGTTCCAGCGTCGTGGCGTATTTTTCAAGGAAAGCTCCAATTGCGGGGTTGTCGTCGATAAATGCCCTGTTGGCCACTACGAACACCTGGCAGGCCGGGAAAGCGCAGGCGCTGGTTTCCGCCCAGGTATCGGCGTCGTAAGCGGGTTCTTCAAGCTTGGTCATATTGAACAGACCGAGAAGCGGCGTGGGCTCCCAGTAATACGCGAGAACAGGTTCGCCCTTTTCGTAGGCGGCTGTTATGGCCGTAGCCAGCGCACTCCCCGACCCCGAATAAAAATTGTTGATAACGTCATCGAGTCCGTAGGCTTTGAGTTTTTCCTCGTTCTTAACGCTGACCACCCAACCGGACGGACCGTTGTACAGACGCCCCCTGGTTTTGTCCTCTGGGTCCTGGAACAGTTTCCAGTATTTGCGAAGATCCTGAACCGTCTTGAGGTCCGGCGCAAGCGGCTCTATGCCTCTTTCGGCGTCCCCCTCGATCACATAGGTGGGAACGTACCACCCCTGGGGAGCGTCGGGGAAGTTTTTGCCGAGATTCACTATCTTGCCCCGCTCTATGGTTTCTTTCCATACTTCGGGCATATTGTCGGCCCAGGTCTCCATGGCTATATCGACATCGCCGCGTTCAAGACCCAGCATGCCGGGGATTTCCTCGGCGAAGGAATAGTCGACATCGCGTTCAAAGCCGTTTTCGAGGATAAACCCCGCCACCCGGTTGTGGAACTGGGCGCTTTCCCAACTGAAATCGAGAAAAACCACGGGTTTTTCGGCGGCCAGTGCAATACCTGCCGAAAACATAACAAAAACAAGCGCAAGCAGAACAGAAAGCTTTCTCATTGAACATCTCCCTTTTTGTAATAACGCAACAGCCCCACGGCGGTTGCGTGAGAAAAATACTGGAAATACAGTGGTCTGCGGCTTGCCGCATCCCGTCACTGCGTCCTTGAAACATCATTCGCTTACTGAAAAAACGTTGAACTGCCGGGTAGGTGTATTAAAGGTCCTTAACCTTCAGGGGAAAGATTCCAGTACAGGGTAAAGAACAGTTCGTGAATATCCGTCACGGAATTGGAGAGCCTTACGGGCAGGCCCGGTGAACGATTTCTCACCCGGCATCACCTCCCTTGCCCGTCGATATATCCTTTTAGTACACATGGGATATCTTATTATACCACAAGAAACCAAAGGGCCTTTTTTATCGTTCTCTTGGACCGAATGTGATGATGACGAAGACGGAAAAAAGTATGACCGCCGTGGCGATCAGGGTCTGGCCGGTGATGGTCTCGCCGGCGACCGCCCATCCCAGAAAAACGGCGCCTACGGGAGTTACATATGCGTAGGTCGCCACTTTCGACGGTTGGCATGACCGCATGAGCGTGAGATAGCACACGAAACCCACCAGCGATCCGAAAACGACGAGATGAGCCCATCCGATAAGCGAAAACAGGCTGACGGCGCCCGGGTCGAAGGAAAAGATTTCACCCGAAAACAGCGAGACAACCAGCATCAGCGCGCCTCCCGCCAGCATCTGCATGCTTACCGAAAGCAGCGGCGAGGGCGGCAGATTTCCGTAGCGGGAATAGAGCGACCCCGTGGCCCAGAAGAAAGAAGCCGCCAGCACGACGGCGACCCCGACGGGGCTGAACGATTCCCCCGCGGTGATGCGCGAAAAGCCTATAAGCATGGCTATGCCAAGAAACCCTCCGCACACCCCCGAGAATTCCATGAAGGTGGGTCTGGCCTGCCGGAACAGCAGCCAGTTCAAAAGCACTATCCACATGGGTACGGTGGCTATAAGAAGGGCCGCCAGGCTGGATGGAATGAACTGCTGCGCCCACACTATGCTACCGTTGCCCAGCAGTATGATGAAGCCTCCCGTTATGGCGGTATCGCGCCAGTTGCGCGGTGAGGGTTTCTCCGCCTTTCGGGCCGACAGAAGGAACAGTATCGCTCCCGCCGCAATAAACCTGAACCCCGAGGCCAGGTAGGGCGGCATCGTCAGCACCATGTAGTGAATGGCAAGGTAGGTGGTGCTCCAGGCGGTGTAAAGGCCCGCGAACATTACGGGGACAAGCCACTTTGGTACTTCTATCATTGAACCCTTTACGGTCACTTGGCATTCCTCCCGCCGGTCTCCCGGTCAATCAAGTTAATCATCATTCGCCCGCCGGGGCAATGGCTCCTTTTGCGGCCCCGCTTTGCCGCCGCCTGCAAAAGGATACAATGTCTTTGTATCCGCGTAACGATGGCGAAAAAACCAGGTGGCAGCGGGCAGAAAAGGCAGAGGCAAGGAGACGATGGCCGATGGCGGACGTCGGATGGCGGAAAAAGCAGGAGGCAGCGAACAGCAATCAGCCAACAGGAAGGACAAATGCTCCCGGGTGTCATCCCGAATCCGCCGGCTGGCGGAGAGGTCGAAGATCCGCCCACTGGCGGGTATCTCAGGCTTTTACAGGCATAAGGAAACTGGAGACAGGAATCAGGAACTCGAAACCGGGATTAACGCCCTGCCTCTGCTCACGTCTTCCGTCTCACGTCTTACCAGGCTTTGAAATGGCAGCGAACAGCAATCAGCCGACAGGGGTGACAGTAGAAGCAGGACGTAGGGTAGCGGGAAAGGGAACATACAGCAATAAAACAGGGAGTGTGAAGGAAATGAAAATTCGCACGGCATTTTTTTGCGTTCTTGCACTTGTTGCGATATCCGCAACCGCGGTATACGCATCGGAATATAGGCAGGAAGGACCAGACCCCGAACCGCTTTACGAGGATGCATCTTTTTTTGTGGGACGCCTGGACGACCATATGGTGCTTCTGTTCGGTTCGAACGAGGGCGGCGCAGATAAAAAGGTTCTGCTGGACAGACAGCACGCGCTGAAACTGACGGCCTATGCCCGGAAGGTTCGCGAAACAGCCCCCGACATGGATGTTTGCAGGCCCCTGGGCGACGGGGAGGCCCCACAGGACAAGCGGCCGGTAAAACCGCTTGAACCCGCCGCCTTCGACGGCATAGACGGAGAAAAGGTCTGGGTGCACGGAGCCGCTACTGCCTGGAAGAACGGGTCGTTCGTAATGCGTTTCATTGTCGCGCCCGCGGGAAGCGACGGCAAGGCAGACAAACGCTACCTTAAAACCTACGTCGTCTACGAACGCCAGTCTCCGGTTATGCCCGGAGGTCAGACGATAGACAAAGAAACGGGGCAATTGATGGAAGAACCGAACCAGCAGGGACCAATATGGGGCCCCGCCTTCATGAAACTGCTTTCAGGGCTGGAAAAGTTCGCAGGTTCCAAAGTTCTGATTACTGGATAAGTATGTTTACAAACGACCGACGGGAGGTTCTTTCTTGAAAAACGGATATTTTTCGACGACGCGGTTCCAGGCCGGTTCCGCGCTTCTTTTAATTGCTGCTTTCATGGTTTTCTGTGTGATCTTCTCTGGGCCCGCTCCGGCTCGGGCCGCGATCGTTTATTCTGGAAAGATTCTTCCCGAATCACTCGATCTGCGCCTGCAGGCTGTAGAGGCCGAACTTGCCGAACAGGGTTATGAAAAGGGATCCACGGACACGTCGAGGCCCGGTTTCCACGACGATTTTGAAATCAAATGCAGGCGGTACGCCGTGTGGTTTACCAAAACCGATGTTTTGCGGCCGTTTGAAAAAGCGGCGAACGGCGAGAACTACGGAGAGGAAACAGACCGCAAGGTCCGGGTCACCATCCTGTATCCCAAAGAAGACCAGAGCGCGGATGATTTTCGCTCCGAGGTCGAAAAGGACCTGGCCAGGCTCAGGGAACACCACGGCGCAATCGATTCCGAAAATCAGAGCGGCGAAAACTTTTCCTACCATGAGGAAATAGAGCGCAAGGTGTACGGCAACGCGCCCGATGGCAACTATCAGCTTGAGCAGGACTGGTTCCGCATAATTTCCGGCCCCGCAAAGGAAGGCTGGACTGTGCGCACGGGCGGGTGGTCTTTTTTCTATCAGCCATGGAAGGAACTGGAGGAATATAACCTGAACGCCGAGGTTCGTCTTTACGCAAGCTCATCGGCAGGGGAAACGCCCTTTGCGTTCGAGATCAAGTCGTGGGTCAGTGAAGATACCGACCAGGAACCCGGCGGGCCGGGTAAAAAGGCAGCCGACCTGTCCAGTAGCGATATATGGGACCCGCTGGACAGGACCGCGAAAACCGTTCTCGATCTGCTGCTGACGGCCGCCGGGGACGCGGATGTTTTGGACCAGCCCGACGTCGACGCTCCCGAGCCTGGGTTATACATACGGGTGAACGCAGCCCCGGCTTCGCTGCCAGCTGATGGAAACAGCAAGGCGGAAGTAACCGTTTCGGCCTACGAGATAACGGAACAAGATCGGACAAGGGTCCCTCTTTCAGGCAAAAAAATAGACTTTTCCCTGGATCCGGTGAACGGAAAGGCGCCGGGGACACTTTCGGCGAACGAGGCGGTAACCAACAGCGATGGAACGGCCGTCGTGACCTTCACCGCACCGGAAGGCGAGGCTCCGGGACAAGAGAAAAACCCCAAAGCGCTTGTGATAGCCGAGTCCGCCGAACTGGGGCGCGACGACGTAACGATAGCTCTCGAGACCTTTGCTCCTCTAAAAGTAAAGGCTGAACACGCCATTGTGCCCGCGGGGCCAGGGTTCGAGAACAGGCTGACCTTTACGTTCGGCGCCCCCGGAGAAAACCAGGTCGGCGGCGAGGTTGAAGCCGTTGTCACCGTTTCCGGCGAGCAGGGCAGGCTCTCGGCCCGGCCGGGGGATGCGGGAACCGGAAAAATAACGATACAGGCGACACCCGGCGCTGAAAACAGCGTCTACTACCACTGGAGCGGCGATCAGCCCGAAGAACATGCCTTTGACGAAACGGTTACGGTGGAGATACCGTCCATGGGATACAGCGGAACGGTCGTCTTTTCGGTTGGGGTGGACCTCGCCATAACGGGCGGCGGCCCCCTTTCTCCCGGAACCATGTTTCCCGGGCTTTTCGTTCCCTTCGCCATCTATATCCACGACAGGTTCCACGAAGACACCGACCTCGGCGCTCTTTTCAAAGCCTTTGGCCCTGAACCCTCACTGAGCATTGTGCAGAC
>CAZBLL010000019.1:0-12753 GCA_964492625.1 uncultured Synergistaceae bacterium | reverse complement strand
AGAGTCGGGAGGCCGCATCCATACATCCACAGCCACTGTAGCCGTTCTCCCTGAGGCCGCAGACGTGGATGTCGAAGTGCGTCAGGAGGACCTTAAGATAGACACCTACAGGGCCAGTGGGGCGGGAGGACAGCATGTCAACATGACGGACTCGGCCGTGAGGATAACGCATCTTCCCACGAACCTGGTCGTGACGTGTCAGGACGAGCGCTCTCAGCTCAAGAATCGCGTGAAGGCAATGAAATTTTTGAAGACAAAACTCTACGACATGGAACAGCGGCGACAGCAGGCCGAAATGGCTGCGGAAAGAAAAGGACAGGTCGGGACAGGCGACAGGTCGGAACGCATCCGCACCTATAATTTTCCTCAGAACAGGGTTACCGATCACCGCATAGGGCTCACGCTCCACAAGCTGGACGGAATGCTCGAAGGCGATATGGAGGAAATGGTTTCGGCCCTGGCCATGGCGGAACAGTCGGAAAAGCTGAAAATGATGGCGGGGTAGAAGGCATGAACCTGCGCGAAGCCCGGGCCAGGGCCACGGGTCGCCTTGCGAGGGCGGGTGTCCCGCTGCCGGCGCTGGAAGCCGATATGCTTGTCTGCGAGGCCGCTGGCCTGACAAGAACATGTATTCATTCCCATCCGGAAAAATCATTCACCGTTGCAGCTTCAGCCAAACTGGATCAAATGCTTTGCAGGAGAGAAAAAAGGGAGCCGATACAGTATATCCTGGGGGTTTGCGGTTTTCGCGGAGAGGATTACGAAGTCGGCCCGGGTTGTCTTGTCCCCCGCCCGGAAACCGAGTTGCTTGTAAAAGAGGCGCTGGATGTTTTCGAGACCGGGCGATTCGCCGACTGGGGAACGGGCAGCGGCTGCCTGGCGGCTTCCCTGCTGCTGGAGATACCGGCAAGTACGGCGATAGCACTGGAAAGCGAACCTGCGGCTCTCCGCCGGGCGTGGAAAAATCTTCGCAGTATGGGTCTTCTGGACCGCTGCCTTCTCTGGCATTGCGTCCGCGCTCAGGCCCCTGTGGACGAAGGGACCCTTGATCTCGTTGTAAGCAATCCGCCCTATATACCCACACATGAACTTCCCGGACTCATGCCCGAAGTATCCCTTTACGAACCCGTCCGGGCTCTCGACGGCGGAGTCGATGGACTCGATGCCTACAGGATGCTTCTTCCGTGGGCCGCCCTCGTGCTGAGACATGGAGCTTTTCTTGTTGCGGAAACGGGCGGCGGCGATCAAGCGGCTGAGGTCGCCGCACTGGCTTCGGATAGTTTCTGCCATAAAAAAACCGTAAATGATCTGAACGGCGCGGCAAGGGTCCTGGTTTTGAAACGCAAATGACTCTGATACAATACTTGGTGTTTTGAGAGAGTAAAAAGAAAACTATTTCGGGGAGGGACTATTGAATGGAAAAACGTGAACTGGTGATAATTGGCGCTGGTCCTTCCGGTCTTACAGCGGCAATCTACGGCCGGAGATCGGGGCTGGATGTTCTTATTCTGGAAAAAGGCATAGCGGGAGGCCAGATCAATTCCACTGATGAAATAGAGAACTGGACCGGCGTCATCCACGCAAGCGGCGCTGAGCTTGCAGATTCTTTCCGCGAGCACGCCGAATCCTTCAAGCCCGAGTTCCGTGATGAGGCTGTCCTTTCCCTGGAGATGCGGGACGGTCGAAAAATCGTGGTTACCGAAAATGCTGAAATTGAGGCCGAAGCTGTGATCATCTCCACCGGAGCCAGTTTCAGAAAACTGGGGGCGCCCGGGGAATCGGAGTTCACCGGCCGGGGCGTAAGTTATTGCGCAGTGTGCGACGGCGCGTTTTTCGAGGAACAGGAAGTGGCTGTTATAGGAGGCGGCAACACGGCGGTAGAAGAGGCCGTTTATCTCACGCAGTTTGCTTCCAAGGTCTATATCATTCATCGGCGTGACGCCTTCAGGGCCGACAGGGTCGCTACGGAAAGAGCGCTGTCCAACCCGAAAATCGAACCAGTCTGGAACTCGGTCGTCGAAAAGATCGGCGGAAACGACATGGTGGAACACGTTCTGGTTAAAAACGTGAAAACCGGAGATAAAAAGGAAATTCCGGTAAACGGGGTTTTTGTGTTTGTGGGCATGGAACCCAACGCGGGTTTCGTCAGGGATATGTTCAATTCGGCCAGAGGTGGCTGGATCAGGACCACGGAGCAGATGGAGACAAGCGTTGAAGGTGTTTTTGCAGCCGGAGACGTGAGGGACAAGTATCTTCGCCAGGTGATCACCGCCGCATCCGACGGCGCCGTCGCGGCCATGGCGGCCTATTCTTATATTTCGGAACAGCTTCACCTGAGGAGCACGATCCTGGAGCCGGATCATGTGGTGGCCCTGATGTATTCGAGTATCGACGAGAAGCAGGTGCAGATGTCAGGCGAACTGGAAACATGGTGCGACGAAAATGGTAAAAAGGTCGTTTTCCTGGACGGGTATCGGAACGCGCGCATGACGGAGAAACTTGGTATAAGCGAGCTTCCGGCGATGCTGGAACTCAAAAGGGGATCTGTCCTGCGTTCCATCAGGCCTGCCACACTGGAGGAAGCCCGGTCTTTCGTTTCCTGAGTTACAGGGTGTTTTCCGGATCTGGTCCAGGCTACAAAGAACAGGTTGTGACTCAAAGCTGCGGGGAGGCGTCGTAATGATTGTTACAGTTACCCTTAATCCGGCGGTTGATGAAGAATATATCGTTCCCGAATTTCGCCCCGGGGGATGGTTCAGAACCAGCAGCGTGGACCGTACACCGGGAGGAAAGGGTATCAACGCTTCTCTTCTCCTGTCGCAGCTTGATTACGAAAACGCAGCCATGGGATTTCTGGCCGGATTCAACGGGGAATACATTAGAGACGCCCTCCGGCGCAAGCGCATCACAACGAATTTCGTTCACGTCAAGGGCGAAACCCGAACCAACGTCTACATCGTGGATGAGGTTGGCCATGTCGAGACTGGAATAGCGGAAGGCGGACCTTATGTCTCCGAGGAAGCCCTGGAGAGGTTCCTCGCGAACTACGACAGGATGCTGCGCAGGGCCAGGCTGGTAGTTATGGGCGGTTCGCTCCCGCCGGGCGTCCCTCATGATTTCTACAGAGAACTTGTAAATAGAGCGCGAAAGATGGATATCCCCGCCGTTCTGGACGCGGCGGGCCCTCCGCTCCTGGAGGCGCTGGAGGCGGGCCCGGCGATCGCCAAGATAGATCACCGGTTCATGACCCGGATGGCGGGCATAGCCCTTACGACACTGGATAACCTTATCGAGGTCGTTTCTACAGTCCATGACCACGGAGTCGAATGGGCGGTAACCTCATATAGATCTTACGGCGAAGTGTTCTTTACGCCGGAGGGTATTTTCCTTGCAGAGTTCGAGCGCAAGGGGCTGGTTTCGCTGTTCGGCGCCGACGAGGCGCTGATATCCGGTATGGTCATAGCCCGCGAAGAACAGATGGACGTTGAAAGCACTATCCGCTTCGCCACTGCCTGTGCATGGGAGAACTCGCGGCACATCGAAAAGGGCGTAAGGGGGAGAGAAGCCGTAGAGGAACTTATGCCCCGGGTCCTTATAGAAAAACTGGATTGAGACCCCGGCGACAATGGTGGACGAACCCCGGTTTATTCTTTTCGTCTGTACCGGCAACACCTGCCGAAGCCCCATGGCGAAGGCCCTGATGGACCGCGAGTTTCGTGAACGGGGCCTGTATTCCCGGTTTCGCACCGGCTCGGCGGGAATATGCGCCGTTGCCGGAATGCCCGCCTCCGAACTGGCGGTCGAGGTCATGGGGAAAAGAGGAATAGATGTTTCGGGTCACAGGGCGTCGCGGCTGGACGCCGTTGAAATTCCTCCGGGGACAGTTATCGTCGCCATGACGCGAAGGCATGTGGATATTGCGGTCTCGCTGTTTCCCGAACGCGCCGGTTCCGTTTACCTTCTGGGCGAAATTGCGGGCGACGGGGGGCTTGTGAAAGAAGTTCCCGATCCCTGTGGCGGTTCCCGGCATTCGTACGAAAAAGTCGTGCGTCTGCTGGAGACGTTTACGTCGGGGCTGGCCGATCTGTTGACATCAAAGAAAGACTGTATTTAGAACTCTTCCGAAATCCCCCGTTTTTCCATTCGCTTTTTGCGTCCGGCCCCGTTACACTACAATTGAAAGGGCGCTGTTCTGATTTTTACCAACCCGCCCGGAAAGAAAGGACCGACGACGGCTGTGAAAAGACTTCAAGCTGCGTTTCTGTGCCTGTTTCTTGTTTTAATTGTCGCGGCGCGTCCCGCCGAACCCTCCTCGGACAAAAGCATGGGATCTCGCGAGGAAAAACTACGCGAACAGGTCTCCAGGCAGATAGAGGAACACTGGGAACTGGTGTGCGATCCTGCCGTCGTGGCCAGGACATCCATGCTTCTGCAGAGGCTTGTCCCCTATACGGAAAGAGACCTTCCCTACGAAGTGAGGATCGTGCAGGAGGAGCTGCCTAACGCTTTCGCCATTCCCGGAGGTCTTGTCTATATCACGTCGGGAATGATCGATTTCTGCCGAAGCGACGACGAATTGTCGGGCATCATAGCCCATGAACTGACCCATACGGACAAAAATCACATTATGACGCAGGTGGCCAGGAACCAGAAACTATCGCTGGCGGCGCTGCTGGTGATAGTCGCCAGCAGGGGGCAGGGAGCGGCGCCCGTTCTGGCGAATCTGGCCCATGTGGCGATAATGAATAGCTACAGCCGCGATCTGGAACGGGAGGCCGACTTCGGAGGTCTGGACAAACTTCATTCAGCCGGCTACAGCCCGGCCGGGATGGTTACGATAATGGAGCGGCTGTCCGAGGAACAGCTCAAACATCCCTGGGTCGACCCGGGCATATACATGGACCATCCCGACACCAAAGAGCGAATAGGGTACCTTGTCGATTCCATCCGGCGGAAGGGATGGCCGCTCCACAGGAAGGACTCCCTGAGGGTGCTCAGGACGGATGTAGCAAGCAGAAAAGGATACGTCGAACTCCTGGTCGACGGCGAACCTGTCTGGGCCTGCCCGGAAAGCGAGGCCGCGGTGGAAAGACTGGACAGGGCGGCGGAGATACTCGATGAATCTTTCCAGTTGGAACTGGCTCCCTACGATATACAGGTAATGGATCACGCGGGATCAAGGGTTCTTCGGGTTGGCCGTAGCGTAGTGGCGACCCTCGACGACGTCGAGCGGTTCGGTCTGGAGTCCCTGGATGATTTCAGAGAGTCTCTTATGGCCGCGCTACAGAACGCCAGGATCGCACATCCAATGGGGCAATACCTTCAGTAGGCATACGGGAAGGCCGAAAGCGAGGCGAACGCATGCATATTTCACTTTACAGACGGTACAGGCCGCAACGGTTTTCCGAGGTCCTGGGCCAGGACGCCGCAGTAACGGTCCTGAAAAAAGAAATCGCGACGGGTTCTCCCGGACACGCCTATCTTTTTTCGGGTCCCCGTGGAAGCGGCAAGACGACGGTCGCGAGACTTGTCTCCAAATTGCTGAATTGCACCGACCCCGGAGAAGACGGTGAGCCCTGCGGGCAGTGTGACAACTGTCGCGCCATAACGGGCGGCGACAGCCTTGACGTAATAGAGATAGACGGTGCTTCCAACCGGGGCATCGACGAAGTGAGGGAACTAAAGGAGCACGTCTGCCTGGCGCCTTTTTCGTCGAGGTACAAAATATACATAATCGACGAGGTCCATATGTTGACGGACCCCGCTTTCAACGCCCTGCTCAAGACACTGGAAGAACCGCCAGCATCAGTTGTTTTCATCATGGCCACCACCGAACCTCACAAGGTTCCCGTGACCATCCGCTCAAGGTGTCAGCATATTCCCTATCACCGCATAGCTTCGGCGGTGATAGTTGGTCTCATTCGCGAGATAGGTGAACGGGAGGGTGCGTCCTTTGACGACGCCATCTACTGGGAGATTGCGCGACAGGGAGACGGCTCCATGAGAGACGCCCTTTCACTGCTGGAACAGGCGTTGTCGTTGAAGGAAGGCGACTTTTCCCTGCAGACTGTCAGAAAACTGTTCGGTGGAGGAAGCCGAAGGGATATGGAGCTTCTCCTGGACGCACTGCTTGAAGGAGGAGCAGAGGGCCTTGTGCGTATTCAGACCCTTTTCTCGAGCGGATTGACGCCGGAGAGGCTGATGGAAGGCGTGTTCATCCTGTGTAGAGATATGTGGAGCGTAGCCAAATGGGGCGACAGGGTGCTTGCAGTTCTGCCTCTAGGCGAAGATGAGGCGGACTATGTCAGGGACAATGCCAGGGTCTGGGACCCGGATTCGCTCTGGAAAGCCATGGAGTTTTCGGCGTCGATGATAGGCAGGGCCAGAATGGGTCTCAAGTCGGATGTCGCGGGGGGGTTGCTGTCGGGTTTCTTTGAGACCCTGACCAAACCGGGTTCGACGAAATCCGCAGATCTCGACGAAACGTCCGGGCAAGACGAAATGCCCGTAGCAGAACCGAAAAAATCAGATAAAGTCAGCAAGAAGGAAACATCTAGAAAGCCTGCTGAAGAAAAACCTGAGACAAGAGTTCCCCGTAACGAAACGACGACGTCTTGGGACAATGCGCTTGAAACGATGGAGAAATCGGATCCGCACCTGGCGGCCGCGCTGCTGTGCGCGGAAGTGTATGTGGAAGATGGGACAGCCACTATTGTCCTGCCGGAAAACAACCGGTTTGCCTATGAAGTGCTCAAGCCCGGAAAGGCAAGAAGCAGCATCCATTCACTTGCCAGGACCACACTGGGCGATATGTCCGTTACCGTGTGTTGCGGCGACAGGTCCTTTGCGGTGTCCGATCCCATGACCGGAGACAACGACGAGAGCCCGGAAGCCATCGAGCCCGAACCCCCGGGTCCTCTTTTTGAATCCGTTTCGAAAAGCGGCAAACGAGGTTCCCGTCGAGAAGAAAAGCTCCCCGGGGGCCGGCAGGTGAACGGAGCGGTCCAGGAGGTCGTAAGCCTTTTCAACGCCGATATACTAACGGTCCGGGAAGACGCTGCGGAGGAACACCCCGTTTCCGAGGAGGAGAATGGAGATGGATAAGCCCTTTGTG
The DNA here is from genome assembly GCA_964492625.1 of uncultured Synergistaceae bacterium. Classification (GTDB taxonomy): domain Bacteria; phylum Synergistota; class Synergistia; order Synergistales; family Thermovirgaceae; genus CAZBLL01. Next base: position 5,639 of record CAZBLL010000019.1, on the reverse strand, counting down.
CATCTACACGTCCACTCGGAATACAGCCTGCTAGACGGGGCTATAAGGTGCAGGGAACTTGCGGAAAAGACCGCTTCTTGGGGTTCCCCGGCCGTTGCGCTTACCGACCACGGGGTCATGTATGGGGTCATCGAATTCTACGAAGCCTGCAAAAAGGCGGGGGTAAACCCCGTTATCGGTTGCGAGGTTTATGTAGACCCGAGAGGTCACACCAGAAAAGACCGCTCCGGCAGGAACTATCACCTGCTGCTTCTGGCCGAAAACGACAAAGGGTATGAGAACCTTGTGAAACTGGTGTCCATAGCCAATACCGACGGTTTCTATTACAAACCGCGCGTCGACCACGATCTGCTGGCGTCCTATTCGGAAGGTCTTATTGCTTCATCGGCCTGTCTGGCGGGGGAGATACCCAGCCTGATCCTTGATAACGACGAAGAAGGGGCCATGAAAAGGGCGGGGCTGTACCGCGACATTTTCGGAAAAGAGAGCTTTTTTCTGGAAGTCATGCATAACAGCCTCCCGGAACAGGCTATCGCCAACAAGGGCCTTATCGAACTTTCGAAAAAAACCGGCATTCCCCTGGTGGCGACAAACGACGCCCACTATCTGAACGCTGCGGATGCTTCGTGGCACGATGTTCTGCTTTGCGTGCAGACTAACTCCACCGTCAACACGCCGGGGAGGATGAAGTTTTCGGGCGATGACTTCTATCTGCGTTCGCCGGAGGAGATGTGGGCGCTGTTCGGCGCGGAACTACCCGAAGCGCTTGAAACCACTGTGGCAATAGCGGAAAGATGCAAAGTCGATTTTACTTTCGGTCAGTTCAGGCTTCCCAGGGTAGACGTACCGGAAGGGGAAAGCCTCGAATCGACGTTGCAGCAAATGGCGGAAAAGGGACTGTCGAATCGTTTCAAGGGAAACGTCCCCGCCGAATATGCCGATCGTCTGAGTTATGAGCTGAACGTCATACGCGAAATGGGATTCGCCGGATATTTCATCATTGTCGCCGATATCATAAGGGCTGCAAAGGCGGAACATATCCCGGTGGGGCCCGGCCGGGGGTCGGCCGCGGGTTCCGTGGCGGCCTGGGCTCTCGATATAACAGAGATCGATCCCCTGCGCTACGGTCTGCTTTTCGAGCGCTTTCTGAACCCCGAGCGTATCAGTATGCCCGATATCGACACCGATATTTCCGACAAGAGAAGAGAACAGGTCCTTGAGAAGATTGTGGAAAAATACGGCCGGGACCGTGTCTCCCAGATCATTACGTTCGATCGCATGAAGAGCAAGGCCGCAGTAAGGGATGTAGGCAGGGCTCTTGATATGACTTATTCCGATGTGGACAAGGTGGCCAAACTTATCCCTCCGATGTCCAAAGATATTGGCGAGGCCATGGAACAGGCGCCGGAGCTCGCCCAGCGCTACGAACAGGAACCGGAAGTGAAGAGACTTCTCGATTTCGCCTCCAGCATGGAGGGGTTGGCCAGACACTGTTCCCAGCATGCCGCAGGCGTTGTCATTACGCCGGAACCCCTTATGGAAACGATGCCGGTGCGCAGGATCGGCGACAACCAGGTTGTAACGCAGTTTGCAATGGAGCCAGTGGAAAAACTGGGACTGGTAAAGATGGACTTCCTGGGGTTGAGGACGCTGTCTCTGATCGAGGACGCGCTGGAGAATATCCGGCAGAACTCCAAAACCGCGCCCGATCTGTACGACATGCCGCTGAACGACCCGAAGACTTTCGATCTCCTTTGCAGGGGAGACACCCTGGGAGTCTTTCAGCTCGAATCTTCGGGGATGAGGCAACTGCTCCGAAGACTGAGGCCCGACTCTTTCGAGGATCTTATAGCGGTTCTCGCCCTTTACCGGCCGGGACCTCTGGGAAGCGGCATGGTGGATACATATATCGACTGCAAGCACGGTAGAAAAGAAATTCAATATCTGCACCCGAAACTGGAGAACGTTCTGTCTGAGACCTACGGGATCATCCTTTACCAGGAACAGGTCATGCAGGCGGCTGCGACCATAGCGGGATACAGCCTCGGGCAGGCCGACCTGCTCAGAAGGGCCATGGGGAAAAAGAAAGTGGAGGTCATGGAAAAGGAACGGGCCAGCTTTGTTCAGGGCTGCCTGTCCAACGGTGTGGATCGTTCCAGGGCCGAGCAGCTTTTCGATATTATCCAGGAATTTGCCGGATACGGTTTCAACAAGTCACACAGTACGGCCTACGCTATGGTCAGTTTTCAGACTGCGTATCTAAAGGCCCATTTCCCGGTGGAGTTCTATGCGGCCTTTCTTTCCAGCCAGATACATTCAAAACTGGATGTACTGGGGCGCTATGTACGCACCCTGAAAGATGCGGGTATAGATATATTGCCGCCCGACGTCAACCGGTCAATGGCCAATTTCTCCGTGGATGGAGACGTGGTGCTGTTTGGGCTGAACGCCGTCGCCAAGGTGGGGGAAACCGCCGTGGAAGCCATTTTGCAGGAAAGAAGAAACGGACTTTTCAGCAGCCTTTGGGATTTTATCAACAGGGTCGATCTCAGGACTGTAAACAGGGCGGTCGTGGAGAATCTGGTGAGAGCCGGCGGGTTCGACGGGGTATCCGGCAACCGCAGGCAGTGCATGGAGTCCATGGGGTCGATGATAGAGATCGTCCAGAGAAAGGCGTCAGACGGAAGACAGCGCTCGCTGCTTGATCTCGTGGATGACCACGTCGATGAAACTCCCACACTTGTGGAAACGGATGATTACGATTTCCATACACGGATGCAAATGGAAAAAGACGCAACGGGGCTTTATATTTCCGGTCATCCCTACGACCAGTACAGGGAAGTTTTCGCTCCCTACGTGACGTGCAGTATTTCCGATCTTTCCTTTTGGAAACAGGAAAAAATCCCCGCAACTGTTGCTGGTCTTGTTGTCGGTGTTCAGGAAAAGTACACGAAAAAAGGAGAGAAGATGGCTATAGTGGAACTGGAGGACGGCGAGGCAAAAATAGAAGGCGTATGTTTTCCCAGGATGTGGGCGTCCCTGAAGGAGCCGCCGGAAAAAGGAAGTCCCTATCTGGTCAAGGGGTCGCCGAGAGACCGCGACGGGTTGAACATTATAGTGGATGCGTTCGTGTCGGCCGGTGAACTTGAAGTGTCCGCCAATCGGTGGGTTCGCCTGAGAGTGGGGCTCGACGGGTCGGAGGAAACGGAACGTTTCAGAAGCGTATACAGGGAACTCAAAGGTTACCCGGGCAGCGCGGGAGTGCTGGTCGAGATACGCAAGGACCGATTCTGCGCCATAATCAGGCCAAGAGATCTCAAGGTGGATCCCGCGAAACCGTTTTCGGAAACGGTGGCCGCCATGTCCGGGGGCGCCATTGAAGTAATATAGTAACGGAACCATCACGAGACCGGAGAACGGAGGCTGGACCATGAGAGAAGAGCAGAATGGAAAGTCGTCTGTGAGTTCGGATTTTATCGTTGTGAAGGCGCTGGAAAACGGAGTGTCGGTAATAGGCCTTACCAGGGGGCAGGAGACCAGGTTCGCCCATTCGGAGAAACTCGACGCCGGTGAGGTCTGGATAGCGCAGTTCACGGAATTTACCTCGGCCATGAAGATCAGGGGCAGGGCCAGAGTTCTGACTGCGCACGGCGACATCGATAGCGGAAAGGGAGAAGATGAAGAGAGCTAAGATAGTTTGCACTCTGGGCCCGTCCTGCAGTGATTACGGCGTGATGAGATCCATGGCCCTCCGCGGCATGGATGTGGCCCGTTTCAATTTCAGTCACGGTGACCATTCGACCCACGGGGCAAATCTCGACAGCGTCCGCCGGCTCGAGAAGGATCTCGGACGACCGCTGGCGACGATGCTTGACACCAAGGGCCCGGAAATAAGAACCGGAACGATACGCGGAGGATCAAGTGTTTCTCTTAAATTCCGTGACCGTATACTGCTTGTTCCCGGGGTAGGGGAAGGAACGTCTGACCGTATCTACGTGGACTACGACACCCTTGCCCGGGAACTGAATCCGGAAGACATGATCTTCATCGACGACGGAAGCATCAGCCTCAAGGTGGAAAAGCAGTGCGCTGAAGGCGTATGGACCGAAGTGGTGACCGGAGGAGAATTGGGGGAACGAAAGGGCGTCTCCATCCCGGGTGGCGCACTTTCGCTGCCGATATTGACAGAAAAGGATAAAGATGATGTCAGGTGGGCGATAGAGCGCCAAATGGATTACATAGCTCTTTCGTTCGTGCGGTCCAGAGACGATGTTATGTCCGCGAGGCGGGTTATCGAAGAAATGGAAGGCAGTCTGCGTGTCGTGGCCAAGATAGAGACCCGTCAGGCCGTAGATAATCTGGAAGAGATAGTCGAGGTTGTAGACGCCGTAATGGTGGCCAGAGGCGACCTTGGCGTCGAGATACCGCTCGAGGACGTCCCCGTGGTTCAGAAACGCATCATTTCTCTGTGCCGTTCCCTGGGTAAACCGGTTATAGTCGCCACTCAGATGCTGGATTCCATGATCCGTAATCCGAGGGCCACAAGGGCGGAGGCAAGCGACGTGGCCAACGCCGTTCTGGATGGAGCCGACGCACTGATGCTTTCTGGAGAAACGGCGAGCGGCGCCTGGCCGGGGGAGTCGGTGTCTACCATGGCCCGTATCATAGAAAGGACCGAAGAGGCCTTTCCTTTGCCCTCAGCGCGCATGCATCCGTATTCAAATACCGAAAGGGTGGAGGACGCCGTAAGCAACGCCGCCGGATCAATAGCCGACAGAATGAAGGCCAGGGCCGTGCTTTCGCTTACCCAGACCGGAAGCACGGCGCAGATGGTAAGCAAGTATCGGCCTGTGGCGCCGATCATAGGAGCCACGCCCTCTGAAAGAACATTGAGAATGCTGACCCTTGTCTGGGGAGTCATCCCTTTGCTGTGCTCTCGTGAGAAAGACCTGGAGTCGGCCCTTTCGGAAGCGATGGAACGTGCTCTCGAAAAAGGTTTTCTCGAGGAAGGCGATCTTGTAGTGGCGACCGCGGGAGTGCCCGTTGGCATGAAGGGTACGACCAACACGATAGAGGTGCTGACAGTGGGCAAGGTGCTGGTCACCGGACTCTCGCTTTTGAACAGGGATGCGTCCGGAAGGGTTGTAAGGGCGCTTACAGCAAGGGAAGCCGTGGAAAACACCAGACATGGAGATGTCCTTGTGGTCCGCCAGACCGATCGCGACTATATTCCAGCGATGAGAAAGGCGGCCGCTGTCGTTGCGGAGGAAGGCGGTCTCACGTGTCACGCCGCCATAGTTTCGCTTGAATTCAGGATACCGTGCATAGTCAACGCCAAAGGCGCACTTGCAGCACTGGAGCCTGATGTCATTGTGACAGTGGACGGGAGCAGGGGCGTGGTGTACAGAGGAAAAGTGAGGCTTCATTCCGGGTCATGAAAACATTTCCATTTCCGGAAACCTCAGATTTCGGCCCGGGGCCGTCATGGAGAGACATGCCTCCGGCCGAAAAGAGGCAGAGCGCCGTGGCGCTTCTTCTTTTCAAAAAAGATGGAGATCTCCGGATTCTATGTCTGGAGCGGGCCCGGGAACTTTCAAGACTCCCCGGAGAGGTGGGGTTTCCGGGTGGGGCAAGGGAAG
>CAZBLL010000018.1:0-13160 GCA_964492625.1 uncultured Synergistaceae bacterium | reverse complement strand
GCGAGAGATATGGCTTGTAGTCCTTTTCGGAGAAAGGATAGGCCTGGTCATAGACTATTTCGGCGTTCGGGGCATGTGTTTCCACGTATTCCATGAATCCCTTCGAAAGGGTCCTGCCGAAATCGATGTCGGAATAAAGAAGCGCGATGCGCCTGGCGCCGAGTGTTTCAGTGGCGACCTTTGCGGCGGCTTTTCCCTCAACTGTTGCCAGGAACCCGTTCCTGAAGCAATAGTCGCCGGCCAGGGTTATGTCAGGGTGTACGGCATAGGCGGCTACAAAGGGTATTTCCTCTTCCTGGAAGATGGTTGCGACGGCGCGACTGGGCATGCTGTAGGAACCACCCACGACGCCTACGACCTTGTCCTGCCCTATCAGCTTGTGTGCGAGGGCAACGGCTTCCTTTGCGTCAGCCCGGTCATCGTAATAGACAAGCTCCAGCTTTTTGCCGAGAATCCCGCCCGAGGAATTGACCTTGTCGACGGCTATTTTCATGGAATTCAGAGCACTGAGGCCGTCGGCCGCGGCGGCGCCCGTCAGCGGCACGAGAGTACCTATCTTGACCGTATCGGCGGCGAATGCCGCACCAGCCGAGATCCCCAGGATCACGGCTCCGACAACAAGCAAACGAACGATCCCCTTCTTCATTAGCTCCACCTCCAACCAGATTTTGTTGCTGTTACTGTTTTACCCATTGTACTCCTGACACCAGCTCCGCGAAATGCATTAGCCGGTGTTTGTTCAGGCGCCGAGATAGGCTTCGCGGATCCTCGGGTCGCTGGCCAGTTGTTCTGCCTGGCCCTGGAGGGTAATAGTCCCCGTTTCCAGTACATACGCTCTGTGAGAGATCGAAAGCGAGGCCAGAGCGTTCTGTTCGACAAGCAGTATGGTGAGATTCTGCTCTTCATTGAGATGCCTGAGAACATCGAAAACCCTGTCAACCAGGATAGGCATCAGGCCCATTGAAACTTCATCAACAAGAAGAAGAACCGGTTTCGAGACCAGCGCCCTGGCGATGGAAAGCTGCTGCTGCTCTCCACCAGAGAGGGTCTGGGCAAGCTGTCTGGAACGTTCCTGAAGAACTGGAAAGAGCTCGTATATCCAGGCAAGCCGCGATGAAACATCGGCGGTTGTTTTCTGGCCATACAACCCGGTTCTGATGTTCTCCAGCACCGTGAGCTGGGGAAAGACCCTTGCCCCCTCCGGCACTATCCTGACACCCAGCCGCGCCCGCTGATACGAAGGCAATCTGGAAATACCCCTTCCCCTGAACGTTACCGCGCCCGAAGCCGTTGGCGTCATACCCATCAATGAATTCAGGATACTTGTTTTTCCTGCTCCGTTGGCGCCGATTATGGATACCAGTTCACCCTCCTCGACATGGAAGGAAACTCCGTGCACAGCCTCGACGTCCCTGTATGAAATATGCAGGTTCTCTACATCAAGAAGCACCTTCCGCACCAGCCTTTCCGAGATAGGCCTCTATGACCTGCGGGTTTCGGCTCACTACTTCAGGTTTCCCTTCGGCTATCTTGGAGCCGTGATCAAGAACAACGATAGAATCGGAGAGGGTCATTGCAACCTTCATGTTGTGTTCTATGAGCAAAATACCCGTTCCGTTTTTGCGTATCGATTCAACGAGCGAGGATAGCCTCTGAATTTCTTCGTGCCGAAGGCCTGAAAATGATTCGTCAAGCAGCAACAGTTTTGGTTCCAGTGCGAGAGCTCTCGCTATTTCGAGTCTCCGTAATTCCCCCAGAGGCAGAAGCCCCGCCTTTTGGGAATATCTGTCTGCTAGGTCCACTTTCTCAAGCATTTTCATCGCCAGCTTTCGCTCGGCTTTGCCGCCGTACCTCCTCCATCGGCCCCAGAATTGCTGGTAGCGGTGTATCCCCGATGCCGAGATGATATTGTCCAGCACCGTAAGGGACGCCAGTGGCCTTACAATCTGGAACGTGCGGCCTATGCCCATAAGGGCCATTTTGTGCGGCGGCAGGCCGTCCGAGCGCTTGCCCATAAAGAAAATGGACCCGTTTGTTGGCTTGTATACTCCGGATATCATATTGAAGCAGGTGGTTTTTCCCGCCCCGTTTGGTCCGATAAGTCCCAGGATAGAGCCTGCCTCCAGCCCGAAACTCACGGTTTCGACAGCATGCAGTCCCCCGAAGTGTTTTGACAGTCCATCGACTTGCAGCAATTTGCTCATCTGGAAACGCCCCCACGGAAAATACGGGACAACAGGGTCCTCGACCAGCTACCCTCTCCCAGAAGGCCTCCGGGCTGAAAGCGGATCATCATGAGCAGCAGTGCCGCATACAGGAGTATTCTGTAATCGGTGAGGGGTCTGAAGATTTCAGGAAGAACGGTCAGTATAAGCGCTCCCAGTACGGGCCCCCAGAGAGTTCCAATGCCACCGACGACCACCATGGAAAGCATCATCACCGAAACCGGGAAACCGAAATCGGTAGCGCTTATGAAACGCATGTAATGGGCGTACAGGCCCCCACCGACGCCCGCCATCGCCGTTCCAGCCATAAAGGCAACAAGTTTGAACATCACCGGCGAAATGCCGATGCTTGAGGCCGCCGTCTCGTCCTCTCTAAGGGCGAAACACGCCAGGCCGCTCCACGAGCGCGAGAACCACCATGTGCATCCAAGAGAGGCAATCAACAGAATCAGGGAAAGGGTCAGAAATCCGGCCTCCCTGAGCTTGATCCCGAAGAACATGATCCTGGGAATACCGCCTATTCCCAGAGCTCCTCCCAAAAACGGCACGTACATGAAAAGCGATTCAACGATAAAATTGATTCCTATGGTAGTGATAGCCAGGAAATCTTCACGAACCCTCAGGCTGGGCAGGCCAAGGAGAAGTCCGACGGCGCCTGTGACCAGTATTACGAAGGGCAGCGACATCCAGAATGTGAACCCCGCTTTGGTCGCCAGCAGCGCCGCGGTATATGCGCCGATCCCGAAAAACGCGGCGTGCCCCAGTGATATCTGGCCGGCGTAGCCTACTATGATGTTGAGTCCACAGGCGACAATCCCGTTAATTGCTATGAATATACCAAGGGTAAGGACATAATTTCCCATGTTACCGATCCTTTAGCGCCTGCCGAGAAGGCCCTGGGGCCTCCACATGAGAACGGCGATCATCGCTATGAAGGCCAGCGCATCCCTTGGAAGAGGAATATTGGCGTATCCTATCAACAGCGTTTCGGAAACCCCCAGCAGAACCGACGCCAGAACAGCTCCGGGGACGGAACCAAGCCCGCCCACCACGATGAGCGCCAGGGTCTTGTAGGCTGGAACCGCTCCCATAGTCGGGTATACCTGGTTAAAGTAGATTCCGACAAGGATCCCGGCTATCGCGGCGGTTGATGAACCTATGACGAATGTCGTACTGATGATCCGCGATGTGTTTATCCCCATTGCGTCCGCCACCTGAAGGTCCTGCGAGGATGCTCTCATGGCCAGCCCCAGCTCGGTCTTCGTCGAAAGAAACCAGAGACCGAAAAGAACGCACAGCGTTACGACGTAAACGGCCACAAGAACCGGCGACAGGGTAACGGGTCCCAACTGGAGCTCCGGAAACGGCAAACTGGCCGGGAAGGCGTGAATATATGGTCCCGCCACCAGACGCAGTATTTCCTCGATTCCAAGAAGCAACGCAATGCTTCCGATGAGGGGAACATAGGGAGGATATTTAAGGAGCGGAAAATAGACAAGTTTTTCGATGCCCACTCCAACAATGGAACAGGCCGTCATGCTTGCCGCCATTGCCAGAAACAGGTTTCCCGTCACCAGGTACACACCAAGCCCAACGTACGCTCCAAGCGCATAGATCGCGGCATGAGCTACATGAAGTATTCTGAGGATTCCGTAGACAAGCGCCAGCCCGGAAGTAATAAGTGCGTAAATGAAACCGATAGCTATACCGTTCAATAATTGTTCGAGGAAAAGTTCCATATTAAGGCGCCTCCATGTTGAAGCCTTATTCGAGAGGTCCGCAGGCCTGTTCCGCGATCTCTGCCAGCTCCCCTGTCCTTATCATGTCCTGCAGGGAGCCGATATGGGGATACATAAGCTCGTCTCTGGCTATAAAGGGGACCCTGGAGCGAACATGCCCGTAAACCGCAGCGGTGCCTTCGCCAGGCTTGAGAGGAGACAGGAAATCGATACCCTGGCAGGCCGTAAGCATCTCTATCGCAAGTACGTTGCGTACGTTTTCCAGTATATTGAGGCTTTTCCTGGAGGAGTACATTCCCATGGAGACATGATCTTCCTGGTTGGCCGAGGTCGGAATGGAATCGACCGAAGAAGGGTGAGCCAGAACCTTGTTTTCTGAAACAAGGGCGGCTGCAACGTATTGCGGAATCATGAAACCGCTGTTCAGACCGCTTTCGTTGACCAGAAAAGGCGGCAGGCCCGAGAGCTTGTGGTCCACCATACGGGCGACGCGCCTTTCGGAAATGCTACCTATCTCCGCCATGGCTATGCCGAAAAAGTCCATGGCCAGTGCTATCGGCTGTCCGTGGAAATTGCCGCCGCTGATGGCTTCGCCCTCAGCCGGAAAGATCAAAGGATTATCTGTAACCGAGTTGATCTCTATGTTGATTTTCTGAAGGATGTATTCCAGGCCGTCTCTGCTGGCGCCGTGGACCTGGGGAACACATCTGAGCGAATAGGCGTCCTGCACTCTGTCGGATTTGTGCTTTTCGACGATCTCGCTTCCCTTTATGAGCCGCAGCATGTTTCTCGCAACCCTGCGTTGTCCTTCATGGGGTCGCAGTTCATGGGTCCTTGGGTCGAAGGCGTAGGGAACCCCCTTCAATGCTTCCAGGGAAAGCGCCGCAGCAATGTCCGCCTGCTTTACGGTGTTTATCGCGTCCCATAGAACCAGCGATGCAATTCCTGTCATAACGGTGGTTCCGTTGTTCAGGGCCAGGCCTTCCTTGGGGCCGAGGGTTATAGGTTTGTAACCTGCAAGATCCATTGCGACGGCCGTTTCCATCTGTTTTCCCCTGTAGGTGACCTCTCCAAGCCCGAGGAGTGTGATGGCCAGATGAGACAACGGACAAAGATCACCGCTCGCGCCTACGGAACCCTGACAGGGTATGACGGGGTGTATTCCCTCGTTAAGAAAATTGACCAGTAGCCCAAGCGCATCAAGGCTAATTCCGGAAAACCCGCGGATAAGCGTGTTTATCCGCAGCAGCATTACGGCCCTTACAATATCTTCGGGAAAAGGCTCCCCTACTCCGCAGGCATGGCTTTTCAGCAGGTTTTCCTGAAGCTGGGCGCTTTTACCAGGTTCGATGGCCTTGGAGGCAAGATCTCCGAAACCGGTAGTGATACCATATATTGACCGCCCCTGTTCGGCCCACGATGAAACCATCGAAGCGCTGCGTTCTACAAAAGCTTCCGCCGATGGATCGAGGCGGACTTTTTTGTTGCAACGGGCTACCTGAGCAATATCCTCCAGTTTCAGGGAATGTCCGTTCAGTTCCAGTACTTCAGCCATCAGAACTACTCCCCTCTCCAATTATTTCTACTGTCGTCGCTGTTGTTTTCAGAGTATCCTGAAAATCACAACATGACAATACCAGACGGGGTATCACAAATGGGACATCTCCCATCTTCGGCTAAATGCACGGCCACCCGGCACCCGGAATCGCGTTCGACCAGGAGCGCCCCGCATGAACTGCAGAAGGTGTTCTGGCTTTCTCCTGTGTTTCCGGCGTATACGTGCAGAAGTCTTTGAGCTGCGATAGATGTATATTCATTTATAACATCCAGCGAGGTAGGTATTTCCCTCCATACGCAGGCTGGAAAGTACCGACAGACATGCAGGGGTATGTAATTTGCGAGACGTGCAATCCATTCGACCATCTGCTCGAACATCTTCAGGGTATCGTTGATTCCCGGCACCACCAAGTGTGTTATCTCCAGGTGGACTCCCATTTCAACCGCCAGTTCAATCGTTTTAAGCACCGGGGTGAGAGAACCTCCCATTTGGCGATAGGCATGTTCCGTAAAGGCCTTGAGGTCGATATTGACGGCGGAGACAACTCTGAAAAGATCCTTCACCGTACGTTCCTGTGCGTAGCCGTTAGTGACAAGCACCACATCGATATCCGCGCATCCAGCCGACGCAAAACAATCCAGAATGTACTCGGTCCATATGACCGGTTCATTGTAAGTGAAAGCGATAGCGCCAAGATTGCTTCTGCGAGCTTCAAGGCAAAGGTCGTCCGGGGACATGCATTTTAACGGAAGATGCTTGTCGATCCGGGCCAGCCTCCAGTTCTGACAGAAGGGACACCGAAGATTGCAGCCCACTGACCCAACCGAAAACACGCCTGAACCCGGTCTCCAATGGTACAACGGCTTCTTTTCGATCGGATCTACGGCCAGAGCCGAAATCCCGCCGTAATTTGAAATCAGTATCTTGCCACCAGTATTTTCTCTTACACCGCACAGGCCGACGTCCCCTGGATACAACAGACACTCATGAGGGCAGAGCGTGCAGCGCACCGCCTCTCCTTCCGTCCGCTGATAACGCCCCACGGCCAACTCTGGCTTCTTCTCAAAACAGTCGCCGTTCATGGTTTTTCCACATATCTGTCAACGGTGAATCTGAACAGATCAAGCGATTCCTCCTGTGAGATTCCCGCCTTTTGCATTGCTATGGATATCTGCTGTTCAACAGTGGCTACTCCTTCGATGTCGGGGAGAAGCACTCCCTTTCTGTAGCCTGAAGAGACTATCACTCCGTAACGGCGCGGATCCAGCTCCGAAAGCTGTTTGACAGGAACAGCTTCCGACAGAATATCCACTGAAAAAACAAGGTGGTCGAGTTCATCGGAAGATACGGGAGCAAATCTCGGATCTCTGGAACAAGCTTCGACGGCATTGCTTATGATCTCCTCCGAAAGTGACGCCTGTACCGGATGAAGCGTCCCCATACAGCCCCTAAGCTCGCCGGAAGCGGTTTTGATCGAAACGAAACATGCCGCTGGCCGGTCATATGCAGCCTCATCGCCGCCACGAGGAGCCGACGACAACGGCTTGCCTCTGCAATTATTTTCAACGGCCATTCGGGCGAGTGCGGGGGGTGAAACCGACCTGGTTTCGTCGTTATTCATCCAGAGACCGGTAGCGTAACCCACACCGAATGGACTCTCGTAAGAAAAAACAGATATCTTTTCGTTTCCTGCAAGGCCAAGCAGAAACATGACGGAGCAAAGACCGCATTCCGCGGCGTTAAATATAGTAGATGGCTGCATTTCAAGGATTTTGTCCGGAGATGAGTGTTTCAGCGAATACACAATGGCGGCGTCAAGGGTGATGCCGTCTGGATGGTATCCGGTGGGTGCTTCGCGTGTCAGTCTGTGTGAAAGATCTCCACTTGCTGCAAGCGCCCATTTTCTGGACGAAAAGAACCGCCCCGCCCTCTCTCCTGCGTTGAAGGCTTCCCTGGGTGAAAGGCCTGTCGGGTTGGCAAGCAGCAGTTCGAATGAGGATTTCCAGATACCCATGAATGGCGCTAGGGAAACGATTGCTGCGTAATCCAGAATCCGCGTTTTGGAATAATCAACGCTTGTGCGGCAACCGGCTCCAATCCATTCGATGAGGGCTTGCGCGTCTTCGGAGGCGCCAGGCGTGTCCACCGAAACCGTCCTGGCTCCAAACTCGGCGAGGTCTCCCCTGTAGCGGTCGGCGGGGTAAAATACGATCCCGCCGCCCGCGGGGGCGTGCGGGTCAAGCAGGAGCATACAGTCGGGCGGATCATTTGTTACACTTTCCGCCACCATACGGAAACCTTCAATGGTTTGGCTGCATCGTGCGCTCTGCGCTCCCCCGACTTCCGGCACGAGAACGGGCGCATGTGGAAGAAGAGCTCCCCAAATCCACATCATGGCGACCCCCTTTCTTCGTAATTATGAATCATTATGGCGCAGAGGCAAGATATGAGATAATTATTGCACTGGGATTTGTCATTATGGCAATACGCCGGGATCTTTCTTTACTCGTCGGGAATTGAAAAAGGGGGGATCGATCTGCGACACCGACAGTTCCATATCTTTTCTGCTTGACACCCTTGAAACGGTTACACAAAAACTGAAACATTGCAGTAGCTATTCTCCTGCAGAACAACCGGCGCAACACGTGAAGGCGATAATTTCTCTACCTATTTCGGTTTCAGCGCGAATGCTTCTTGTCGCAATTTTTCTGGAGATGGGAAACTCTGGAATCGAGTGTAACCTGGCTGCAACCGCAGCCGGAATGGGGATTTCTCCAAGAACGGCTTACAGAGCGCTCAAGGAAATACGGGGTTGTCCGCAGGTGGAAATAATCGCAAGGCCGGGTCATGGAGTGAAAGTGTCATTCAGCGGGCTATTGATAGATGAACATGGCGTCGCCAAAGGAGAAGAAACGGTACCTCCGTAATACGGCGGTTCTGTAGGCGTTCATGACATTATCATAACCTCCGAAAGCCGCTACGAGCATCAGCAGTGTGCTTCCTGGCAAGTGAAAGTTTGTCAGCATAGCGTCAATAGTCCTTAGAGAATACCCCGGATAAATAAAAGTATTCGCAACAAAGGGACCGGGTTCAAGTCGTCCCTTTTCAGCAAAAACGCTCTCCAGGGCCCTTACGGTCGTGGTCCCCACGGCGATGACCCTGTTACCTTTGCTTCTGGTCCGATCGACGGCTTCTACCGTTTCCCTGGAGAGAAATCCGCTTTCTTCGTGCATCATGTGGTCCCTTATGTCGTTGACCTTGACTGGCCGGAACGTGCCTATGCCGACATGCAGCGTAAGACTTGTTTTTCTGACGCCCGCCGCTTCGATTTCACCAAGAAGCCTTTTTGTAAAGTGTAGACCAGCCGTCGGCGCTGCGGCCGACCCTTCGTTGCGGCTGTAGACGGTCTGGTATCTCGAGGGATGGGCAGATGTGCTCCGGATATACGGAGGTAGCGGGACAGAGCCGAAACGACGCATTATATCTCGCGCGTCGACGCCTTCGGGGAATTCGACCGTTCTGATTCCGTGGTCGGATGTTTCCTGTATTTCCAGACATACATCGTCGGCTGCCAGCAGGACTCTTGAACCTGGAGGCAGCCTTCTTCCGGGACGAACCAGCGCTTTCCACTTTTTTTCCGCGGGGTCTACAGGGGAAAGAAGCAATATCTCGATTCTGGCCGTTCCGTTTTTCTTCCGTCCCTCGAGCCTTGCCATGAATACCCGGGTGTCATTTAAAACCAGGAGGTCGCCTTTTGTGAGCATTTTGGGGAATTCTCTGAATATGCGGTGTTCGACCTGTCCTGTGCGACTGTCGAGAGTCAGCAGACGCGATTGGTCCCGGGGTTCCGCCGGGTTTTGCGCTATCAGGTCTTCGGGCAGATCATATTTATAGGAATCTATATCGTACATGTCGGGGGAATTGTTCATAATCAATGAAACCGGCCGTTGGGGCGCTATTTTCCGGCTCAGTGGAGCGATGCGCCCGGATAGTAGTGTTCGAGGATACGTCTGTAATCCCATCCATGTTCCGCCAGCGCCTTGGATCCCCACTGCGACATGCCTACGCCGAGTCCCCATCCTTTTCCGGAAAATACGATCATGCCCCTGCCGGACGATGTGGCGCCGGCCGATGAAGCGGAAGTGGTCTCCTGGCACCCGCTTTGTCTTCTGAGCGCTTTTCTGAGATAGGCCGCCCGCTTGTCCGGATACATCAACATGTCCATCAGTTCGTCGGCCGTAAAAACACCCTCACGGGTAAGCTTCGTCAAAAGGGCTTCATCGGATACGTTCAGAACATCGGGATCGCCAGCAACAGAAGCCGGGTCTGAAGCACCGCGGCCGTCACCCACGTTTTGTGTACCAATGCTGAAATTGGTGCTGCGCAAACGGTTTCCTCCGATTGCCAGTCTAAAATGACTCGCCTTGATCAACCTTTGCCCTGCGGATCCTGTCACTCTGACCATAACGACTCGTCCAGCCTGGTCCGCGGAATGCACGGAAACGCCGGTAAGTGTTCCAACGCCCCAGCCCTTTTTTGCCAGAGTATTCTGTATTTGTCCAAGCGGTATCTCCACTTTCCAGAAACTGTAAGGCGATTCATAATCGAAAGGCTCGGCGACACCCCTGAGATATGGGTAGGAGCCGCTCCAGACATTAGAGACCTCAGCCGTATGCCCGCCGCTGTCGGAGTGATATGGCGTAATCGCAAGAGTTCCCCTGTACTGAAGAACCTGGCCTTTCGTAAGGTCTACGGCTTTCGATAATCTGGGATCCTCGGCGTTTACTCCCCGATAGACCTGGCAGTGAGACCCACTGCAGAGGTCGAACCCGGAAGACCCGTGCTTGCCGCGATTTCTCAACGCATATGTCCTGGCTACAACGGCCTGGGCCTTTAACGCTTCCATAGGCCATCCGGGGTTGACTTCCATCTTGAGTACGCCTTTCAGATACGATTCAATATCTATCACGTTAACTACAGTAAAACCGCCCGAAGCCTTTACCAGTCGCAAGGCGCCCCTGTAGGGGTGATTTTTCCAGACAACAGGGGCCTTCGCTGAAACTTCGACGGGGAAGCTCAACAGTCTGTCTCCAGCCTTCAGCTTAGATCCGCTGGCTGAAACACTTACAGAACCACAGTTGATCGTCGCTCCACCCGCTCCGCGCAAATGCATGGTCGCACTGCTCTTGAGAAGGCCGAAGGATACATTCTGGTCGACCCCTATCAGAACTGTATGAGCGAAAGACGCGCTGGCCAGGCACACCGTAAAGAAAAAGAGTATAAACACAAAGGGTAAAATACGTTTGACAGATATCACTGAGTAATCCTCCAGATTATGTCGGAGAAACTGCTTGATGCTATTCACCCGACCATTCCCCGGTTTCCGGGTTGTCTGCGAAAAGTCTCTCCTGACTGTTTGCAATTTTACTCGTCCATGGAACACCGAGATAGTCGTAGGCGTTCGGTGTCGCCTTTCTGCCGCGCGGAGTCCTCTCGATAAGCCCCCGCTGGATCAGGAAAGGCTCGTAGATATCCTCGATTGTCTGTGATTCCTCGTTCAGCGCAGCCGACAGCGTAGAAAGGCCCACCGGCCCCCCTGAAAAGAGTTCAACCAGGGCCCTCATGTACGATCTGTCCTTTTCATCGAATCCCGAGCTATCTATTCCAAGCATTTCGAGGGCGATGTCGGCAACATTCGCCGATATTCCGTTTTCCTCGCGGACTTCCGCTACGTCTCTTACTCTTCGCAACAATCGGAGCGCAACTCTGGGAGTCCCACGTGAACGTGAAGCTATCTTTTCCGCGCCTTCGGATGAAATTCCCACACCCATGGCGCCAGCTCCCCTCTGGACAATTCTCGAAAGTTCTGCGGTGGCGTAAAGGTTGAGTTGCTCTACAATGCCGAATCTGGCCCTTAGGGGTGAAGTAAGCAGGCCCAGCCGCGTCGTTGCCCCCACCAGTGTGAACGGCGGAATCTGGAGCCTAAGTGTACGCGCAAGAGGACCCTTGCCGACAATAATATCGAGCGCAAAATCCTCCATGCCCGGATAGAGAACCTCCTCCACCGCCGCCGGCAACCTGTGTATCTCGTCGATGAACAGTACGTCCATCGGTTGCAGGTTTGAGATTATTGCTGCGAGATCTCCCGCTTTTTCGAGGGCCGGACCTGTAGTGACGCGAAGCTGGCCTCCCATTTCGGCGGCGATTATGCCCGCAAGAGTCGTTTTGCCAAGTCCGGGGGGGCCGTAAAAAAGGCAATGGTCAAGGGCTTCCTCCCGAAGGGTGGCGGCCTTGATATATATGGACAGTTTTTCCTTCAGTGCATCCTGGCCGATAAAATCCTCAAGTCGCGAGGGCCTGAGAGAAACAGCGTCTTCTCCAGGGGACAGGGTTTCAGGATCAAGCGTGTTTTTGTCTTCAGTATCTTTCATGACAGGAATCACCGTTTCTGAAGGAAGGCAAGAGCCTTCTGCAGCAATAGTTCCTCCGATGCCTCCGGAGTATCAGCAAGTTCATCGAGGGCCATTGTCGCCGCCCCCTGAGCCTCCGCGGGAGAAAACCCCAGAACAGTGAGCGCCTCGAGAACGGAATCTATCCGGTGCGCACCTGTCATGAGATGCGAAAGAGGACCTGTTTCCATTTTCTCGATTTTGCT
The DNA here is from genome assembly GCA_964492625.1 of uncultured Synergistaceae bacterium. Taxonomy (GTDB): domain Bacteria; phylum Synergistota; class Synergistia; order Synergistales; family Thermovirgaceae; genus CAZBLL01. The sequence goes on along the minus strand of CAZBLL010000018.1, from coordinate 983 downwards.
CTTAAGCTCGAAGCAGAGTCTTTCAGCCGTTTTGGCTCCTATTCCGGGCGCCGATGACAGAACCGAGCTTCTTGAGGCGGCTATAGCCTGGATAAGTTCTTTCAGTTCGATATGTCGCATAAGGGTTATTGCCAGCCTGGAGCCGACACCCTTGACCTGCGTAAGAAGGGTGAAAAGAGCGCGTTCCTCCTCGCACGAAAAACCGTAGAGCCCTATACCCTTCTCCGTTACCTGAAGATGTGTGGATATCCGTAAATTTTCACCTGTACGAGCGGACCCCAATATGCTCCCCGAGCAGAGTACATGGAAACCCAGTCCGCCTACGTCCAGGCATATACTTTCGGCGTCCTTGCCCGTTACCATTCCCTCAAGGCTCCTTAGCAATAGAAACCTCCTCTTGCGATCCTGTTGGCGTAGTTTGCCATTGAAATTCCTGTTACAGCAATCGCCAGCGCGTCGGCCGCATCATCCGGTCTTGGTGTTTTCGTCATATTGAGGACACGCCCCACCATTTGCTGGACCTGCCGTTTTTCCGCCACGCCGTTTCCGCAGACGGCGATTTTAACCTCGGACGGCTTGGGCTCGAAAACAGGAATGCCCAGGCGAGCGGCCAAAAGCAGGACTGCGCCCCGGACCTGAAAGACATTGGCCGCGGTCGTCACGTTTTTACCAAAAAAGAGTCTTTCCACTGAAACGGCGTCAGGTTTGTTCGCAGCGACAATTTCCTCGAGCTTCTCATATATGAATAGGATTCGCAGGCAGACTTCCATGTCCGACGGGGACCGGATGCATCCATACCTGCCGCATTCGATCCGTCCTCCCTGTCTAATTACATATCCATAGCCGAGGTTGCCAAGACCGGGGTCGATACCCAGACAGCAGAAAGTCATTTAGATCTGGGCCAGTTCGTCCATCAGCGCGTCGGGAATATCGAAATTGGCGTAGACGTTTTGTACATCATCCTGGTCTTCGAGGTTTTCCAT
>CAZBLL010000017.1:0-13178 GCA_964492625.1 uncultured Synergistaceae bacterium | reverse complement strand
ATGAGCAAGTCCAACGGAAACCCGATAAACATAGCCGACAGCCCCGAAGCGGTGTGGGAGAAACTACGCACAATGATGACCGACCCCGCCCGTGAGCGCAGAAAGGACCCGGGAGAACCCGAAAAATGTCCCGTATGGGATATTCACAAGGTATTCAACCCCGACGAGGCCCAGAAAGCGGAGCTTGCGGAGGGCTGCCGTAATGCGGGAATAGGATGCATCGAATGCAAAAAGGCGCTGAACGCGCATCTTATGGAGATACTGGAACCCATACAAAAGCGGCGCAAGTATTACGAAGATCATGGCGACCAGGTCATGGAGGTGCTCCGAAAGGGCGCCGGAGAAGCGCGAAAAACGGCCAGAGAGACAATGGAAGAGGTAATAAACGCTATTGGTTTTGTCGAAAGATAGTGCTATTTCGTATCGGAGAGTGGTCCGGAAATGACGCTGGAGGTGCGGCTCGAGGGGTTTTCCGGGCCGCTCGACCTTCTTTGCCACCTGGTCGAGAGCCGCGAGATCGAAGCCTCATCCATCAGGGTCAGCGACATCATCGCACGATACGCAGGTTTTCTGATAGAAACGGAAAGGGCGTCCATAAACGAGGTTTCCGAATTCCTCTCGCTTGCAGCGCGCCTCCTTTTAGGAAAAATAGCATCGCTTTCCCCCTCGCAGGAAACCGTTGAAGAAGCGGAAGAAGACCAGGATACGGGTCTGAACGCTCTGGAGGTCCTCGAACGCTACAAACCGTACAGAAACGCGGCCGCGGGGTTTTCCATGCTCCAGAGGGAAAGAGAACGCTGCTTCACTAGAAAACAGACGGAACAGGGTTCTCCGTGGTTCGACCTGGGAGACCTTTACAGCCTTTCCAGGCAGTGGTGGGAACTGATCGAGTCGCGCAGGGGCCGCCCCGAAAAGACCCGGCCCGAATTCGAACAGATCGAATGGGACGGCGTGCCGACGGCGCTTCCGGACGAGGCCCAGGTGGAAATGCGCATGGAAGAAATAAAAAACGCCCTTTCGGATGAAGGCTCCGCGAGCCTGTCGGACCTGCTTGGCTCTCCGAGTGACCGGGCCCGGCTTATAGTGACCTTTCTCGCCCTGCTGGAAATGACCCGGCTCGGAATGGTCAAACTTGTTCAGCGGGAGGTTCTGGGCGATGTCGCAATCATCAGATGAAAACAGGCTTTCTTCGGTGGCCCGGTCTGTGGAGGCCCTCCTTTTCGTCGCTACCGAACCGGTAGGGGTCCCCGAAATGGCGTCGGTAATAGGCGTTACGCAGGGACAGACCAGACAGGCTCTGGAAGAACTCAAGGAAAACTACAGAGCCAGCCACGGGCTTTGCATTATCAATATAGCCGGAGGGTGGCAGATGGCCACTTCCCCCGAGCAGGAGGAAGTTGTGGCCGAGTTTCGCGATACAGCGCTTTCGCAACGTATCCGCCTCAGCAAGGCGGCGCTGGAGTCCCTTGCGGTGGTGGCGTACGGACAACCTGTCACGCGCTCGGAAATAGAGGATATACGCGGCGTGCGGTGCGACAGAGTCATAGAAACTCTGCTCAGACACGGGCTTGTAAGAGTTGCCGGACGAAAAAAGGGAACCGGAAACCCCCTTTTGTACAGGACGACGGATTCTTTCCTCGAGATATTCGGTCTTGGCGCAATATCCGACCTTCCGACCCTGGATGAAATAGGCGAACTGCTCGCCGAAAGGGAAACGGAAGATGAAATCTGATAATATCCCTTCAGAGGGCCACCTTTCCTCCGGCGCCGTAAGGCTCAACCGTTTTCTGGCTTCATGCGGACTGGGGTCGAGACGGGGCGTCGAAAGGTTTGTCCGTGAGGGCCGGGTCTACGTAAACGGCTCTATGGTTTGTTCGCCTGCTGCAAGGGTGGCGCCTGCGACGGACAGGGTAGTTGTCGACGGCAAGGAAGTTCGACCTTCAAAAATGGTGAGCATCGTCGTCAACAAGCCTCCGGGTTGTGTGTGTTCGCTGCGTGATCGTTTCAACCCGACGGTTTTCGGCGGTTTACCGGTAAAATTTCATGATATGGGACTTTTCCCCGTAGGAAGGCTGGATCGGGAAACCGAAGGCCTGCTTATACTTACCAACGATGGCGATCTGGCCCAGAAGATCATGCACCCGGGCGGAGGCGTTACCAAAACCTACGAAATATACACAAAAGGTTCAGTTGCCGACGCAGCCGTAATAAAACTGAAAGAGGGCGCCGTTCTGGACGGAAAGCCTATCAAACCGGTGGACGCCGTGCTTGTGGACAGCACGCCTAAAGGAAGCAGAATATCCGTAACAGTTTCGGAGGGCCTCAAGCGCGAGGTGCGAAGGCTGGCGGATGCGGCGGGGATACAGGTGACACGGCTTGTCAGGAAACGCATAGGCCTGCTGCAGCTTGAAAAGCTTCCGAGGGGCGCGTTTTCCGAGGTGCAGGCCGAAAAACTTCTTCAGATGATCCGCTCGGGAGGAAAGATATGAACAGGTTCACGGTAATCACCATAGACGGCCCCGCCGGAGCCGGGAAAAGCACCGTTGCCAGAAAGGTCGCCGCCGCCCTTGGCTTTTCCTATCTTGATACGGGCGCTCTTTACAGGGCTCTCACCCTGCACCTTATCGAAAAAAACGTAAAACCCGAAGATTGCAGCGCCTCCGGAGCCATTCTGCAGGCGGCGGAGATCAGAATCCAGGAAAACCGTGTTTTTCTCGGGCCACGCGAAGTCACCGAACAGATACGCTCGCGACAGGTGGACGCCGAGGTTTCCGCCTACTCGGGCGTACCTGAAGTCAGGGACAGGCTTCTTGGCCTTCAGAGAGAACAGAGCAACAGGGGGAATCTGGTCGCGGACGGAAGAGACATGGGGTCCGTGGTTTTTTCCGACGCCGATTACAAATTCTTTCTGGAAGCCGGAGTCGACGTGCGGGCGCAAAGAAGATGGAAAGAGCTAATACAAAAGGGTGAAGATGTTTCCTACGAAAAGGTAAAGGACAATGTCATGCACAGAGACGCGGCCGACTCGGCAAGAGACATAGCCCCTCTCGTGGTCCCTCAAGGCTGTCATATAATTGATACGTCTTTGTTGACGATCGACGAGGTGACGGAACAGATTCTTGGTGTCGTCGCAGCGGATAAATAGCCGGCGTTTCGGCCCGGGGAGGATATATATGGAAAAACTCTTTTACTGGATCGTCTGGAGTTTCTGCAGGCTGGTTCTTTTGGTCTACAACCGTCTCTCGGTGCGGGGAGTCGCCGGGGCCATGGCGGTTGAGCCTCCTGTTATCATAGCGGCCAATCACTGCAGCAACCTTGATCCCGTAGTCGCAGGGGTGACTATTCCCAGACGGCTTCGTTATCTGGCCAAATCCGAACTGTTCAAAGTACCCCTTTTGGGAATAATGATCAAAGTGCTGGGGGCCGTTCCCGCAAGGAGAGAAGACCTGCAGGGGGCCGCAAGCGCCGTAAAATTTCTTATAGATCGCATTGAATCGGGTGAAAGCGTCTTGCTTTTTCCGGAGGGCCAGAGATCGTTCGACGGCAAACTACAGCCGCTGGAGGGCGGGGTGGGGTTGCTGGCGGTCAAAACGGGAGCTCCCGTTATTCCCGTTTACATAGACGGAACGTTTAGAGCCATGCCCCGGGGATCGGGCGGCTATCGCCCATGCAAGATAAGGGCTGCATGGGGTGAACCCATATTCCTGGGCGACCTGCCGGACGACATGTCTTCCAGACAAAAAAGAGAGGCGGTTACCCTGAGGCTGGAGCAATCGCTGCGATCGCTTGAAACGGAAATGACTGGTGCAAAACAGGCCTGAGAACTCGAAACAGGGCCGTTCGGCGATCATTGCCGGTATCGATGCCGGCGATCATGTGGAAAGAGACCTGGAAGAACTGCGCCTGCTGCTTGCAAATCTTGATGTTCGCGTAACCGGTTCGGTTCTGCAGGCCAGAAGAGGTCCCGATCCATCGTCCTATATTGGTTCCGGCAAGGTGAGCGAGATTGCCCAAATCATGAAAGAACAGGGCGCGGAACTGCTTGTGATCGATGCTCGTCTTACTCCCGGACAACTGGCCAACATAAAAGGCGTTGTCAGTGGAGATGTCTGGGACAGGCCCCTTGTCATAATGAAGATCTTTGAAAAACGCGCCCACACATCCGAGGCCAAACTCCAGATAGAACTTGCAAAATGCCGTTACGAAATACCCTTTCTCAAGGGTCTGGGCAAACAGATGTCTCGACCCGGCGGAGGTCTCGGAACAAGGGGCCCGGGTGAAACCGAGTTCGAACGGCACCGAAGAAAGCTTGAACGCAGGGTTCTTTCCATAAGCCGGGAACTCGAAACGGTAAGAAAAAGGCGAAGGAACCACAGGGAGCGCCGCAAAAGAGCCGGATTCATGAGCGTTGCCCTGGCCGGATATACAAACAGCGGCAAGTCAACCCTGCTTCAGACATTAAGCAAAGACCCCGGTATAGTTGCGGAGGACAGGCTTTTTTCAACACTGGACCCAACAGTCAGACGTGTCTCGCTTCCAACCGGAAAAACCGTTCTGGTCTCCGACACCGTGGGGTTTATCCGGAAACTCCCGCCTGACCTTTTGGCTGCTTTCAGGGCCACCCTGGAAGAAGTCGCCGCCGCCGACTTGCTGCTGGTGGTGCTGGACGGCTCGCAAAAGGACTACCGCGAAGACCTGGCGGCGGTGGAGGATGTTCTCGCATCCATCGAGGCCGGTTCTACGCCCAGGATAATTGTTCTTAACAAAACGGACCTCATGAACGAAGCGCAGATAGAAAGCGCTTGCGGCAAGCTGCAGGGAGAAGGGAACATGGTGTTTCCCGTCAGCGCCCTTAAGGGCGACAATCTCGGGAATCTTTTGCGAAACATTACTGTTTTTATGGAAGAATCGCAGCATGGGGAGTGGGAAAAATGTTGAAAAGCATGACAGGGTTCAGCCGCTGTTCACAGGACTCTTTCGCGGGGACGGTGTCTCTGGAAATTTCCAGCGTCAATCATCGCTATCAGGAAATATCCACCAGGGTCCCCAGGGAGTTCACCCGGTTCGAACCTCTTTTGCAGCAGAAAATGAGATCGGCCTTCAAAAGGGGCAAGGTGGTAGTAAGGCTCGAGATTTGCTGGGCGCCTTCGCTTCAGGCCGGGACCATAAACAGAGAGATCCTCGAATCGTATGTGCAGAAGGTAGCCGAATCTCGCAAGGCGGCCGGGCTCCAGCCCGAGGTGGCCGTAGAATCGCTTCTGCAGCTCCCCGGAGTTGTGTCCACCGGCGAAGGTGCGGGAGGGGCTCTCGACGAAACCATATCCGCCCTGCTGCAGGACCTGCTGGCCCGAGGCATACATGAGTGGAACGCCATGAGAGAAAAAGAGGGTGACCACCTCGAAAAGGCTATCCGGGAGTATCTGGATATCCTGAATACCCATTGCGAAAAAATACAAGGGTCGTGGGAAAACGCCAGGGACAGCGCCATAGAATCGCTTAAGGAAAGAATAGCAAACGTAATGGAACGATACGAGGTTTCATGCGATGCTTCCAGGCTGGCCCAGGAAATAAGCCTGTTGAGCGACAAATGGGATATAACCGAAGAACTGGTGCGATTGGACAGCCACATGGTAAAATTCCGTTCCATGCTTGATAATGGTGATGTTTCTGGAAAAACTCTCGATTTTCTTGTTCAGGAAATGAACAGGGAAGTCAACACCACAGGATCCAAAACGGCGGACGCCGACATCAGGTGGCTCGCGGTGGAGGCTAAAACAGTTCTAGAGAACATAAGGGAACAGATTCAAAACGTGGAGTGATGACTGTGGCTAACAGGTTGCTGCATATCGGTTTCGGCAACATGGTTGTAAGAGACAGGATCGTCTGCATAATTCATCCGGCCTCAGCTCCCGTCAAGCGCCTCAGGGACGAAGCCAGAAATCAGGGTCGCCTTATCGACGCAACCGAGGGAAGAAAGACCAGGGCCATTCTCATTACCGACAGTAATCATGTTGTGCTGTCGGCTATTCAGCCCGAAACGGTCAGTATGCGCTTTGAGGGGGAAGAGGATGAAAACCGCTCCTGAAAGGGGCAGGCTGTTTATCCTTTCGGGACCCAGCGGGGTGGGAAAAGGCACCCTGCGCAAGGCCCTGTTCAATAATCTCGATGGTCTTGTGTTTTCGGTTTCATGCACAACCAGGTCTCCGCGCAGGGGAGAAACGGATGGGGTGGATTACCGATTCATATCCAGAGATGATTTCGACGCCAGAATCAAGAACGGTCTTTTCCTGGAATGGGCGGAGGTCCACGGCAACAGGTACGGAACGCTCGAAGAAGATGTTAGAACCATCCTCAAAAAAGGCCTCGACGTGGTGCTGGAAATAGATGTTCAGGGCGCACTTCAGGTAAAAAGAAAAATGCCCGAGGCCGTGCTGGTTTTCGTTGCGCCGCCGTCCGAAAACGATCTCAGGGAGCGGCTGTCGCACAGGGGCACGGAAAAGGGCGAATCGCTCCGAACCCGCCTTGACAACGCCAGGCGCGAACTGGAAATGGCTTCACTGTATGACCACATGATAATCAACGACGACATACCAAAAGCCGTCGACCAGCTTGTATCCGTCGTAAAACAGTACAGGTAGAGCGACTGTTTTCTCAAAAGGAGGAAGAACCAGAATGCTAAAGAATCTCGACATAATAGAACGTTCCGGCAATGTTGAAAACAAGTACCTTGCGGCCCATATCATTTCCAAAAGGGCGAGGCAGATATCCGAACAGAAGGGGCGTTCCCTGCTCGACGAAACCAGGGAAAACCCCATTCTGCTGGCCCTGAGAGAACTGGCCGAGGGACGGCTTGGTTTCATACTGCATCAGGAGCAGAACGGCGCTGACAGCGATGACAACGGGCGAGATATCCTGGAAGAAAAACCGTAAGGCCGTACTGGCTGTAACAGGGGGTATCGCGGCCTACAAGGCCCCCGATATACTGCGCGCCCTTACCAAAATGGGCTGGGATGTCGAAATTGTGCTTTCGGAACCGGCGAGCCGTTTCGTAAGTCCGTTGGCGCTTGGAGCGCTCTCGGGTAAAAAAGTGTGGACCGAAACAGATTTTCTTTCCAGCGACCGGGGTGTGGAGATACCCCATATTTCTCTGGCCCAGTGGGCCGACGTAATAATAGTGGCGCCCGCTACGGCTGCGTCCATGGCCCGCTTTGCGCATGGAGACGCTTCGACACTGCAGGGAAGCCTTTTGCTTGCCGCCAGGTCGCCCGTGGTGCTGTTCCCGGCCATGAACCAGGCCATGTGGGAACATGCGGCTACCCGGGCAAACGCAACACTCTGCCGTGATCTGGGCTACAGGGTAGTAGAGCCGGATTCCGGATATCTTGCCTGCGGCGACGAAGGCAGGGGGCGCCTTCCCGACACCCGGATCATTCTCGAAGAAACATTCAAAGCCCTGTGCCCCCGCAAAGACCTTGAGGGGTTACATGTGCTTGTCACCGCGGGTCCCACCAGGGAGCACATAGACCCTGTCCGGTTCATTACCAACAGAAGCACCGGAAAAATGGGTACAGCGCTCGCCAGGGTCGCATGGTACAGGGGAGCGTCGGTAACGGTAGTGGCCGGAGGCGATGTGGCGCCATGCTACGGCTCCAGTTTCCATCACGCGGAAACGGCCCGCGATATGTTCAAACTGGTAATGGAGCATGCGCCGGGAAAAGACATTATAGTCAAGGCCGCCGCAGTGGGAGACTACAGGCCCGAAGATGTTTCCGGCTCCAAGATCAAAAAGGAAAAACAGGGCTCTTTTTCCCTGAAACTGACGCCCAACCCCGATATTGCCGCCACACTGGGTGAAAACAAGCCGCAGGGAACGGTTCTGGTGGGATTCGCCGCCGAAACAGAGGATCTGAAACAGAACGGGCTGGAAAAAATGCGCCGAAAAAACCTTGACCTTATAGCGGTCAACGACATAACTTCCACAGACTCGGGCTTTGCAACCGACACCAACCGGGTCCATATAATGCGAAACGACGGTTTTACCGAATTTGTCGAGGGCGCCAAAGAATTCGTAGCCGACAGAATATGGAGTCTGGCGGTCGAACTGCTTAGTGAAAAATCAAAATGAGCGGCCTTTTCGACGTAGTAGTTCCGGGCCCATGGTGGCACTCTCTTACCTATAGGCTTCCGGGTGAAGCGCTGAGAGGATGCAGGGTAAAAGTCCCCGTCGGCAACGCCTTCAGGGTGGGGTTTGTCGAACGTCCTTCGGCCGCAACGCCGCCCAACGTCACCATAAGAGAAGGCCAGCCCCCCATGGACGACTCCTGCCCGCTGGGGGCCGAGCTTTTTGAAACCGCTTTCGAGGTAGGCAAAATGTTTCTCTGCGGCCCCGGAGAGGCGCTCAAGGCCATTGTCCCGCCCCCCCTGCTCGAGGGCGAGCCGGTAACCGGCCTGCCGGAGGTTCCGCTTTCCCGGCACAGGGCGGCCGAGTCTTTCTGCAATTACCCTCTGGAAACCGACAGATGGAAGCATTTTGTGTCGCTTATAGAAAACAGAACTGGCGGCGCTCTGGTGCTTTTTCCCGAAAGGCAGCAGGCCCTTTCGTTCTGGCGTTCTTTGCCGGAACCACTCAGGGAAAACGGTTGCTACTGGGCCTCGGGAGACAAAAAAGCCATGTGGCGCCGGTGGCTGGATGTGCGTAAAAACCATTCTGAGACCGGCGGCCCGGGCGCGTTCGTTGTGGGCTCGCACGCCGCCGCTTTTGCTCCTGTTCAGGAACTATCGCTCATAATAGTGGAAGACGAAGGCAACCCCGCGTACAGGGCGGCGCGTTACCCGTTTATAAACGCCAGGAGCGCCGCCACCGTCAGATCCAGACAATGCGACGCCAACCTTGTTCTGGCCGGGGGAATGCCGTCTTCAAGGTCTTATATGCGCAAACCCAGGAAATGCCATACGCCGCCTCAAAAGCGCATCCGGTTTTTTAACAGGCGCGATGGAAGAAAAATAGACGCGCCCGGAATCTCTTTTCCGCTTCGCATACCCGACACCGTCATGGAATCGACGCTCCGGCATCTGGCTCGCAAGGAAAAAGCCTTGTGGATAGTCGACCGGAAAGGGTATGCGGGTTCGCTCTTGTGCGAAGACTGCGGCAGGTCTCTTGCGTGCGCGAAATGCGGTGCTCCGTGCCGCCTGGAGCAGCGGGCAAACCGCCTGGTCTGCCCGGTATGCGGCTGGAGCCGGCAAGCGCCGGAAGTATGCCCTTTTTGTGGTGGCTACATACTGCAGGGGCGCAAACCCGGAATGGAAGCCTACGGGGATGTGGCAAAAACCCTTTTGGGTTCACAGCACCCCGTGTTTGAATGGTTCTCCCAAAAAGGCAAGGGGGCAAAAGAAAAGCGTAAACTGGTTGCCGAAACCGCGAACGGAGGCCTTGTAATCGGCTCCAGGCGGGCGCTTTCGCTTTGCGACCACATTCCCTTTTCGGTAATAGTGTGGCTCGATGCGGACGCCGCGGCTTTCAGGCCGTCGTACGACGCAAGGGCTACGGCTTTCCGAATGATATGGGAATCGCTCTGGCGGGGAGTTAACCCCCTGGAGAGAACGGTGATTCTTGTGAGCCGCGCCCCCGGTACGGGATGGCAGCGCGGGCTTTCGGAGGGGTGGCACCGTTTCTGGGAAGACGAACTCGCCGAACGCAGGGAGCTGGAACTGCCGCCAAATGGCTATCTTGCAGAAGTTGACCTGCGCGGGGTGGGCAGAGACGATTTTATGTCCCTGCTTGATGACGACAAAGTCGACTGCATGGATCCGGATCCCCTGGGCGACACCCTGTGGCTTAAGGCAAGCCGACTTTCCGCAATGAGAGAAGCGGTGGCGCCCTTGTTCGGTATAGAAAGATCACGCAAAGGTTTTCCTCGCCTGGCGCTGTGGACTGAATAGAAGCAACAGAATGAATGTAGGTGATCGTAAATGTCGATAGTTACTATCGTTGGCCGGCCTAACGTGGGCAAATCGTCGCTTTTCAACCGAATGATCGGGAAAAGAGCGTCGATAGTCGACGACCAGCCCGGCGTTACAAGAGACCGGATATACGGAGAAATAACCATAGGTGAAAAAAACATCTACCTGGTGGATACGGGCGGCCTGCTGCCCGGATACACTAACGAAGAAACCGAAGGCATCCACAGACAGGTGCTTCTTGCGCTTGAAGAAAGCGACCTGCTGCTGTTCGTAATAGACGGCAAGGAGGGCTTTTCGCCCCTTGACCAGGACGTGGCCCTGTTGCTCAGAAAAAGCGGCAAGCCCGTTATAGTTGTTGTAAACAAGGTCGACGACTTTGTGCACGAACACCGCACGGCCGAGGGTTACAGGCTTGGGTTCGATCATGTAATCGGAGTCAGCGCTTCGCACGGCCGGAACATTGGCGAAATATTCGACATCATCGAAACCCTGCTGGAGACGCAGGGCGCAAAAGACGCTCGCGAGTCGGAAATTTCGGTGGCCCTGGTGGGCAGGCCAAATGTTGGGAAATCCACACTGCTTAACCTTTTGACGGGCTCGGAAAGGTCACTTGTAAGTTCACGCCCCGGCACTACAAGAGATTCGGTAGACTCATACGTAACCATGGGCGGACGTTCGTTTGTTCTTATCGACACGGCGGGTTTACGCAAACGCAGCAGAATACGCGAAAACGTAGAATTCTACTCGCTGGTAAGGACACAGGCCAGCATAGACAGGTGCGATGTGGCGATGCTTATGATGGAAGGCATGGAGCCTTGCACCGATCAGGACAAAAAAATCGCGGGTCGCGTCATCGAAAAAAACAAGGGTCTGGTTATCGCCGTCAACAAATGGGACCTGCTTCCCAAGGCTCCGGAACTGGGCGACGTAATAAGGAAAAAAATACAAAGGGAAATGCCCTTTACCGACTTTGCCCCGGTTGTCTTTATATCCTCCAAAAGTGGCCGCGGAGCGCACAAACTTCCCGAAGTACTCGAACAAACCTGGCTCAACAGAAAACGCCGTCTGGCCACGTCGAAACTTAACGAACTTGTGCGAGACATCCTTGCGCTCGAAAAACTGCCCACCGACGGAAAAGGCAGAATGCTGCGCATCTACTACTGCACGCAGATAGGGGTGGAGCCGCCTACCTTTGTGTTCTTTGTCAACGACCCCGAAATAGCCACACCGGCTTTTCAGCGGCACACCGCGCGGATCATCCGCCGCATGGAAAACTTTGAAGGTTCCACCATAAGGATATTCTGGCGAAGCAAGAAGTAGAAGATTAGAAAATCAGTAAGGGGTGGAGGCGTGAGGCGTAAGACGTAAACCGTAAGACGTAAGACGTAAGACGTAAGGCGTAAGGCGTAAGGCGTAAGGCGTGAGACGTAAGGCGTAAGTGTTGAGTGCCACAACATCGTTAACGGATTTATGTGCCATGACATCGTGAACTCGGATCTATTGCAATAGCGATATTATTGTTTCATCTTCATGGGTATCTCTCAAATACAGGAGGATCCCATGAAAGAAGATGCCGAACAGAAGCAAAGGATACTGGCAACGCAACGATATAAAAACGGAGAGAAGCCGGAATCTATTTGCACCTCTATCGGCAGATCAAAGGTCTGGTTGTACAAATGGATCAAAAGAAGAACAGAGTGCAATAACAACGAAGGCTGGAGCAAAGATCAGTCACGACGCCCTTTGAGCGTAGCGCGAACGTCAACAGAGATCGAAGAACTGGTCAAGTATGTGCGCCTCAGTCTCTACAACAGGAATCTCTTTTGCGGGGCACAGGCAATACTTTGGGAACTTGAGGATCTTGGCACCTCCCCTTTGCCATCGCTTCGAACGATAAACAGGATACTCAGTCGAAACAACCTGACTCATCGCCGTACGGGAAAATATGAGCCCAAAGGAACGGAATATCCGGTACTTGATTCATCAATGCCAAACTCGACGCACCAGGCAGATCTTGTGGGACCGTGCTACCTTAAAGGGCCTATCCGCTTCTACAGCCTCAACGTTATTGACATAGCAACCGCAAGGTGCGGAGTTCAGTCATCGAAGTTAAAGGCCTCCGGATGCATTATGGGATGTCTTTTGAAAATCTGGAGTCGCCTTGGTATACCAGACAAGATTCAGGTTGACAATGCCCTTACTTTCCGAGGTAGCAACAGGCACCCCAGAGGTATGGGTTTATTGATAAGAATGTGCCTGCACAACAATGTCGAACCCTGGTTCATACCCATGGCGGAGCCATGGAGAAACGGTACTGTAGAACACTTCAATAACTTTTATCGACAGATGTTTCTCAAGAAGGTTTTTATGATCTCGGAAAATGAGCTGGATTCAGGATCTTTAGCCTTTGAACATCGACACAATAGCAGCTACCGCTACAGCAAGACCGGAGGCAAAACACCGCTTAAGGTTCTTGCAGAAAGAAACGCGGTACTCCGGTTTCCGGAATATGATCAGATACCGAAGGCTTGGCATGAAAAACCGGAAACAGGAAAGTACCATTTGGTACGCCTGATCCGTAGCGACCTGAGGATCAACATATTCAACGAGCACTTCCCTGTTCCACCAGAACTTGAATATGAATATGTTGTCGCCACCATCGATGTCAAGGAACAGAAACTGAAACTTTTCAATGACAAAAAACAGTTTGAACAGTTCGATTACAGGATGCGATGACTAAGCAGTTAACGATGTCCTGGCACATTTTCTAGTAAGCGATGTTGTGGCACTCAACACGTAAGGCGTAAAAGCCTGTCATTTCGAATCCGCCGGATTGCCTGTCATTGCGAATGTTCGCGTGTTTTGCGAACAGAGAAATCTCGCCCCTGACCCTTCGGTTCACGATTCACGGCTCACGGTTTACGGCCTTATTGTTTTTTCTGCCAGCTGATCGCTGCACGCTGCCCACTGTTTTTTCCGACGTCCGCCATCGGCCATCGTCTCCTTGCTTCTGCCTTTTCTGCCAACTGCCAGCTGATTGCTTGCTGCTGTTTTTGCTGTCATTTCGAATGTTCGCGTGTTTTGCGAACAGAGAAATCTCGGGCTTGACTTTAGGCACAATAACAACGTCAACTTCGAGATTCCTCATCCGCCTACCGGCGGATGTCACAGACACCCATATAATACAGATAAAGGGACATCCAGATTCCCGCACATGG
>CAZBLL010000016.1:0-13258 GCA_964492625.1 uncultured Synergistaceae bacterium | reverse complement strand
TGGTGGAGGCCATTCAGACCGACAATACATATATTCCCGCCTACATGTCGCTTGGCCAGCTTCTTATAGAGGTGGGAGCGCCGGACGATGCAGCCGGAGTGCTGCTGCCGGCTGTGGAGATAGAGCCCGAAAACGCAAAACTAAGGTTCTTGCTGGGGACGGCGCAGTACCTGCGTGGCAACCCCGAAGGAGCCCGGGAGGAAGTGACCGCACTCGAAGAGCTGGACCAGCGGCTTGCGGTCGAGTTGCAGCAACTGATGGATTCATGAAGTAACTGAAACCATACAAAACCATTGGGAGGAGAGTGTTCAAGATGGCGACAAAACGTATAAAAAAGCATTTGCCGCTTATTCTGGTCATAGTCTCCGCCGTTTTGCTTACGGCAGCCTGTGCATTTGGCTGAGGCGGCGGAGGAGGAGGGGGCGGCGGTTCGTCGGCCCAGGAGAAAAACGAGAAGGAAACGGAAAAACTGGTCCAGATATTCGTGTCAGACGGGGAGCTTTCCGGCAGCCACCTGCAGAGCGGCGAACGGATGATAGAAAAGAATGTCGCCGATAGCTGCACCACTGCCTACATGGTGGCGTCCAGCTACCTGAAACAGGGCGAGTACCAAAAAGGTAAGGACCTCATGAAAGAGGTCCTCGATTCCGACTCATGCTACGGAACTCCCGTAAACATCTGGGGCGAAACCGAAATGCTTCGCACGCTGGCTGCCTCGGAACTGGCGCTGTACGCAGGCGGCGAGGGTGACGTGGAAACCATCGAATGGATCGAGGACAAGGTCCAGGCCGACGCTGTCACCGACCGTGTGGCCGTAAGGGACGCCCAGGGCATTCTCCAGGGCAAGACCAAACTGAAAGACGTGCTCCGTTTCCACAAGGCGCGGGCTTTCGTGGAATCGGGCAAGACCGACCAGGCCAAAGAAGTTCTGGATCAACTGGCTTTTGCCTCAGGCAAGGTGTTCGTAGACGGCGAAGTGCAGGGGCTTGAGGAAGCCATCAACTCCATAAAGCAGCAGGTCGGAGCTGAAGTTTCGGCTATCCTTGGGATGCACTTCGCGGCATGAATGTTCACAAATGCCGTTGCCTGACGGCAGTTAGGTTGATGGCGGTTTTCCTGCTGGTGATCACGCTGGCGGGTCCGGCCGCGGCCGAAATGACAATAGCCGTGGCCGATTTCCGGTCCGTCAATTGCCCGTTCTATATGGGAGGGGCGGTCTCCGAACAGGTACGGCTGAGACTTTCGGAGGAACCGGACTGGGTGGTTGTGGAAAAAGCCCAGATAGCCGCCGTGGCGGCCGAACAGCGGCTCAATATGTCCGGACTGGTGGACGACGAAACGGCAGTCAAGGTAGGCCGGTTCGTCGGCGCCCGCTACGTCATAGTGGGGTCCGTAAACGGCATGGGTGATATGTACACCCTTTCGGCAAGGCTCGTGGATGTTGAAACAGGAGTTGGGCTGCTGGGTTTCGAAACCACTACCCACGAGGGCGAAAACGGCCTTCTCGACGCAACTAATGTCCTGACGGAGCAGATAGTCACGGAACTGGGCGGCTCCCCGGACTGAACCCGGCAACAGCAGACTACAGTCATGATCAAGGGGTCGCCCGAAGGGGCGGCCCCTTTTTTCCCCACCTCCCGAAATATCTATTCCGGCTATTGACAAATACTGGAATAGTCATATCATTATTTACATATCCGGAATAATCATTCCGTTTCCGTGTCAATGAGATATGTTCCAATCCAGCGGTTTTGGCAGAATGTACGGGGGGAAGGAGGTACGGATAGCGGTTCCGGGAGTCTCAAGATATTCTGGCTAGTCATACCCGAGAGGAGGACAAGGAAATGAAAAAGAACCTGTTTCTGGTTTCTGTGATGCTTCTTGCTTTCAGTTTCGCCGCAGTGGGCTTTGCTCCCGCACCTGCCATGTCAGCGGAGGGACCCATTGTCTGGAGAAATGCGATCATGTGCGCAGGCACCGAAGACGCCTTCAACTGGGTGGAGCTTGCCGAGGCCGTCAAGGAAGCAACAGACGGACGGCTCATCATCGAGCTGTACCTGCCAGGTGAACATCCGTACGGAGCCGCCGACTCTCTCAAGGCCGTCAGGGACAACGAGTTCCAGATCACCGGTCTTACCGGCGGATATGTCACAGGCGTGGACCCGAGACTCGGGGCGCTCGACCTGCCGATGCTGCTTCCCTGCGGCGACTACGAGACCTTCCTCAAGGTCCACGACGTTTTCGACGGATATCTCGAAAAGGTTCTCGGCGAAGACTGGAACTCCACCGTACTTGTACATCACAACTGGGGCAATATGCAGTTCTTCATGAAAGAGGGCTTTATTGAGGATTGGGACAGCCTCAAGGGTAAAAAGGTCAGGGTGTGGAGCGCGGAGATCGGCGATCTCGTAAAACTGCTCAACGGAACCCCCGTCAACATCGCCTGGGGCGAGGTTTACACCTCGCTGGCCACCGGTCTCGTCGACGGTCTTACCACCGACTTCTTCTCCGCCTACAGCACGAAACTCACGGAACTGGCTCCCGACCTCACTATGATGTCCTATATGTTCGGAACCAATAATTACATCGTAAACAAGGATGCTCTGGCCGCCCTGCCCGAAGACGTTCGTACGGCCCTGCTCAAGGTTATGGCGGAAAAGGAAAACTGGTTCCGTACCGCCACTGTGCAGAAGGACGGACTTGCCCTGCAGCAGGCCTTCCTGACCGACAACATCAAGGCCCACGGTGTTTCCAAGAAATTCTTCAACGAGATCAGGAGCAAATCCTACGAGGCCATCTGGAAACCCTGGATCGAACGCAGCGGTCCCGAGGGCGAAAAGGCTTTCGACGAAGTGGCAACACTGATCATCGAACTTGGTTACGACGTTCCGGGTTATACTCCTAAGTAAAGACCAGTAACGGAAACACAGCATCATGAAGTTGGGAGAGATGCGAAGTGGGAAGTTTGCTAAACAAGTTATCCAGGGCCATATCCCTGGTCCTGGTAGGCATAGCGGCTGTGACCCTCGTTGCATGGGTATTCGTTATCGTATTATTTGTCGCATCCCGTGCGCTTTTCAACGTAGAGTGGATGTTCGTAGAGGAATACACCGGCTATTGCATGGTTCTTCTCACTTCGTTTTCTCTTTCGTACGCCCTGAGAAAGGGAGCGCACATCAAGGTAAATGTAGTTTCTGAGATCATCCCGAAAAAAATGCAGAAGCCCCTGAAGGTTTTCGCCGACTTCGTCGGCCTGGTGGTAACTGTGTATCTCACCTGGCACGGAACACGGTGGCTAATGCATGGCCTGGAGGGCGGAGCCCGCTCCTGGTTCCCCAGCCGGACCCTTTTGTGGCCCACGTATGCGCTTGTCCCAATCGGTCTGTCTGCTCTTTCGCTCGAGTTCCTGAACCAGCTCGTCGTGAGCATAGGCCGGTTGCGCCAAGGTGAGACATCAGTGAAATAGGGGGGGCGGACGCTGTGTCTTTGTGGTGGATAATAATTCGGCTCCTTTTGCCTCTCTTTCTTCTGCTGGCAAGCGGGGTGTATATTGCGGTTTCACTGGCGGCCGCCGGTATTCTCGGCCTGGAATTCATAGTCAAGGTTCCGCAGCTTATCGGGAACCTCCTGTTCAAAAATCTCAACAGCTATACCCTCCTGGCCATTCCCCTCTATATTTTTATGGGAGAGGTAATGTTGCATAGCGGTATAAGCAGGGGTCTTTTCAACGGCGCCTCCATGCTTACCAGAGTAGTTCCGGGTTCACTGCTTCATACAAATATCCTGAGCTGCTCCTTCTTCGCCGCTGTATCCGGTTCCAGTCTGGCGACTGCCGGAACCATAGGAAAGATCGCCTACGGAGAGGAAAGCAAAAGGGGATATAAACGGACGATGATTGGAAGCACCATCGCCGCCGGCGGTTGCCTGGGCATCCTCATTCCGCCTTCCATCGACATGATCATCTACTGTGTGGCGGTGCGGGCGTCGGTAGGTCGCCTGTTTGCGGCCGGACTTATTCCCGGAATACTCCTGGCGCTTGTTTTCAGCCTTTATATAGGGATCAAGGCCAAACTCGATCCCTCCATATCCGAACCCAGGCAAAAGGTCTCGAGGGCGTATTTCAAAGACATCCCGGGCGCGTTGCTCGAACTATGGCCCTTTTTTCTGATCATGTGCATTATATTCGGCGGTATTTACGGGGGTATCTTCACGCCTACCGAGGCGGCCGCGGTAGCGGGTGTGGCCGCGCTGGTTATCGCCGGAATCTTCGGCGAACTGAATTTCAAACTGCTCAAGAACGCGGCGCTTTCGGCCCTGGAAACCACCGCAATGATTTTGTTCATAATGCTTGGAGCGCAGATATTCGCCATCGCGCTCTCCATGCTCAAGGTGCCGGCCCAGCTGTGCGCTCTGGTCGCGGGGTTGCCGGTAAGCCCTCTGATCATCTGGTTTTTCATGATCATTCCGCTGTACCTCATCCTGGGATGTTTCCTCGACTGTGTTTCGATGATTGTTCTTACCGTGCCCATTACATATCCCATAGTGGTGGGGACCTTCGGGTTCGACCCCATTATGTTCGGTGTGGCTCTGGTGATTCTGATCGAATGTTCACTGCTGACGCCGCCCGTGGGAATGAACATATTCGTAGTTCACAACGTAACCGGAGGAGGCAACATAATGGAACTGTTCAAGGCCGCTTTGCCTTTTGTGGCCTGTCTTCTCCTTGTTATCGCCCTGCTTACGTTCTTCCCCCAGATTGCACTCTTTTTGCCGAACCTGTTGTTCAACTAGAAAGCATCCGCTATTGAATACCCAAAGCAGCAAAGCCCAGAGAGATTCGGGCCTTGCTGCTTGTATTTTTCCAACAAAGAGGTCGACGCCATGCAGGTAGTCTGCGGATCTCCGGAGAAAAGGGACAGGCTCGTCAGGTATTACGAATCTCTCACGTACGAAACGCTACCCCGGAAAGTGATTGACCTGGCGATAAAATGCCTGGTGGATGTCATCGCCTGTGCTGTGGGCGGAGCAGAGATGGAGAACTCAAGAACGATATGGGGTTTCTGCCGTGAAAACTTTCCGGGCAAGGAAGCACAACTGTGGTGGAACGGGGATATGCTTTCCGTTATGGGGGCGGCTTTCGGCAACGCGTACGCGGCCTCTGTGCTGGATATAGACGACGGGAGCAGAACGGCGCTGGGGCATCCGGGCGGTGTCATCATACCCTCAGTCATGGCGGCTGCCCAGAGCGCCGGGTCATCGCTGGGTGAAGTGCTTGCATCCGTTGTTCTGGGGTACGACGTAGGCGTTCGTTTTGGTGAGGTGCTGCTGCAAAACACCGTTGGCCGTTTCCATGGAACGGGGACCTGGGCCGTGGTGGGAGCGGCTGCGGGAGTCGCGCACCTCCTTGGCCGTTCCAGCGATGTTTTCCTGGAAACCCTCGGCGTGGCCGAGGCGTATGCGTCTCTTTCACCAGTAATGAAAAGCATAGAAAACGGAAGCGGCGTCAAGGAAACCATGGGCTGGGGCGCATTCACGGCTATTGTCGCCGCCGGACTTGCGGCAAAAGGATTTCCCGGAGTTGAAAGCATGCTGTTCCACGAAGAAGAGAGCAAGGACTATCGAGGCCTGGATGACCTGGGTTCTGATTTCAGAATAACCAAAACCTATTTCAAAAGGTATTCCGCATGCCGCTGGACACACGCTCCGGTAGAAGCGGTCGGGAACCTTATGCGGTTGCACGGATTTTCGGCCGGTGATGTGAAACGGGTAACTGTCTGGACGCACGAGAAGGCGCTTTCCTGCCGTACCGTTTATCCCCTGAACGCAATACAGGCCGAATACAGCATTCCCGTAACCGTGGCCAACATGATCATCTGGGGATGTATGGGTCCACAGCAGCTTGAGCTGCCGAACCTGCAGTCCGAAGAGGTGCGCCAGATGGCCCAAAAGGTTGTTCTCGGGCATTCAGCGGAATGTGAGAACCTGTTCCCCCAAAAAAACACGGCCGTAGTCGAGGTTGAACTGGCGGATGGTTCCGTGGCAAGATCCGGTCTTGTTTCACCGCGCGGCGATTACGACGATCCTCTTGCCATGGATGAAATAGTCGACAAATATCACTGGCTTTCGGCCGTTGCATGGGACGAGAAAAAGCGTGTCCAGATTCTTGAAAGAATCTCAGGCGATACTTTCGACCCGGGTTTTCTGGTAAAAGAACTCTTCGCCTGACAAAAAAACGTTAAATTCCGGCTCTGTACGCCGGAACAGGGAGGAATAACGATGAAAACGGTCGCAGTGCTGGGAGCAGGTAATTCCGGAAAAACACTCGCCGCAGATGCGGCGCTTGCCGGGCACGAGGTTCGTTTGTTCGAATTTCCCGAATACGCGGCGTCCATCCGGAATTTAAGGAAAACACGCAAAATACGGGTGGCGGGAAAACAGGTCAACGCCAGGGGCTTTGTCCGAGAGGGTGTGGCCGTTCTGGATCATGTCGGGTCCGACATGGCGAAAGTGGTGTCGGGCGCCGATATCATTGCTGTTTCAGTGCGGGCGCTGAGTTACGAAAAACTGTTTGCGGCGCTTGTTCCGCACCTTGAAGACGGACAGGTAGTTACGCTGTTCCCCGACAACTTCGGCTCACTTGTCCTGCGAAAAAAAATGGCCGAGGCGGGGTGTCGCGCCCGGGTGACCGTCGGCGGCTGGTCTAGCCTGCCCTACGGGTGCCGCGTTATCAGTGACGACGACATCGGCGAGGTCAATATCATATACAGGGCGGTCAATCTAAGAGGAGACGCGCTTCCCAGTTCCGACAGAAGTGTGTTTTTCGACGCCATGAAGGGATTCGCCCCGATGGATACGGTCGACCCCATAGCCGGCGACACCATCGTCGACGTCGGTTTTTGCAACGTTAACCCCATTTTGCATGTGCCCGCCGTATTGCTGAATCTCGGCGCCATAGACAACTGGGGAGTGATAGACCACCTGGGTGCGCCTGACGTTTATTTCAATATCTACAGGCACGGGTTCTCCGAGCACGTATCAAGGGTGCAATACTCCATTTACCTGGAAGAACTGGGGATCGCCGATAAGATCGGTATAGAACTGCAAAAGTACGACCGTAAAGTGTTTTTTTCGCGCCTGGGTATCCTGGGGCCGGAATTCATGGGCGAAGGGTACACGACGCCTCTTGAAAAGAACATGCCCGATTTTTATCAGCCCGTCTATTTCCCCGGAGAGCGTTTTACTCCGCAAAGCCGTTATATAACCGAGGATATTCCTGTTGGCTGTCATCTGTTTTACCAGTTTGCGACACGATACGGGGCGGAGGTCCCAGTCATAGAAAGCATGATACGACTGGGTTCGGTTGTCAGCGGCCAGGATTACTTCAGCACGGGGATGACCCTGAAGGACCTTGGCGTACAAAACATGAGTAACGATGAATTGCTGCGCTTTTTAAGAGAAGGCGATCAGTTGTTGATGCCCTGATCCATCAGCAGTTTTTCCACGGCGTGCAGTCTTTCGAGGACGGTATCCTTCTTTCGCTTGCCTATGGCCACAAGCAGCGCGTCGAGAATGGTCATTATGGGTGTAAGGGAAAAATGCGTAGATGTGGACGAAACACATATGACCTCGGTGGCCGAGGGGACCGCCCTGTTGGACAGATCGTCGGTAACAAGAATCACGGGAACCTTTTTGCGGCTGGCGAACTCGATGGCCTCTATGGTTCGGATGGCGTAGTGAGGTCCGCCAGCGGAAATGGCAAGAAGCGCATCATTATCGTTCAGATCGATCAACTGCTCGTACATGTTCTCGCTTCCCAGGCATGATGGAAAGCTCACATTGGGCAGAAGTTGCTTGCACAGCGTAAAAAATGCCTCGGCGGCTGCTCGTGACGACCGCATACCCATTATCATTATCTGTTTTGCGTCGCAGAGAAGATCAACTGATTTTTCGAAGGCCTCAAGGTTCATGGTGGAAAGACAGCGTAAAATGGCTTCGGAGTTTTCTTGCACCACTTTCTCCAGTGTTCCGTTTTGGCCTTCCGAGGCGAAGGACCGTTCAAGTCTCCACCAGACCGACGAATTGGTGGAGATCATTATCCTGTGAAGATGTTCCTGAAAATCCACGAAAGAGGAATAACCTAGATTGCTTATGGTCCTCATAACCGTAGCAGGGCCCACGCCTGTGGTGTCGGCTATTGCCTTCACCGTCAAAAAAGCCGCCTCGCGGTAATTGTGCAGAAGGAACTCGCATACCTGCCTCTGCTGCCCGGGAAGCGTTTCCAGTCCCTTTTGCAGTTTTTCAAAGACGGTCATCTGGGTATCTCCGTTAACCATAGTCGTTCCTCCCATCGTTACAGTCCTGGAACAGTTTACCAAAACGATCAACCCATAAATACACGAAACGTATGTTCCGGGCATTGACATTGCACGGAATAAGTATATCATAAGTTCAATAAACGGAATAATAATTCCGTAATAGCGCCGAAACAGAATGTCGCATAACATCGAACGTAAGTCCATCAGGGGGAGGTCGGTAGTAAATGGTCAAGGTGGCTTCAAACCAGGGAGGCGCAGCCGGAAAATCTACAGTTGCGAGCTCGTATTCGTACAAATCGGCGGATATTGAAAAAGGATACACCGACAGGATTCTGTGCGTCGATGTATCCGGCAATACCTTCCGGGAGCAGGAAGTGTCCCCGCAAATGAAAAAACTGTTTGTGGGCGGCAAGGGCTACGGAGTCAAACTGCTTTGGGACGCCGTGAAGCCGGAAACCAGATGGAATGACCCCGAAAACGCCTTTATAGTTTCGCCAGGTCCAGTATGCGGAACTACTCAGTATCCCGGATGCGGCAAATCGATAGTGGTTACCCTTTCACCACTTACGGGTACGGTCATAGACAGCAACGTCGGCGGTTTTTTTGGACCGTTCCTTAAATCTGCAGGTTGGGATGCTCTGAAAGTCCAGGGGAAATCCCAAAAGGACGTGATCCTTTTCATCGACGGCGACAAGGGATTGGTTCAAATAATAGAGGACTATCTCGACGAAACAGACAGTCATCTGCTGGCCGCCCGGCTGACCGCGGATTTCGCCGAAAATGAGGCCGACATGCCCAATGTCTCGGTGATATCGTCCGGCAGAGGCGCCGAGCATTCCATGTGGGGCATGGTCAACTTTTCGCTTTACGATCGCAGGCGCAAGGATGTCCGCCTCAAACAGGCCGGGCGTGGAGGTACGGGCATGGTTCTGCGCGACAAGGGCGTCAAGGCCATCGTAGTGAGGTCGTCCAGAAACCCAGCAGATATGAACCACGCAAACGATCCGGCAAAAGTACACGATCTTGGAATGATGCTCCACAAAGAGATCTTCGGCATGGATAACGACCAGATAAAGATGCGCAAGAGCGGAACATCGTTTCTGGTTGAACTGTGCAACAATTACGAACTGCTCCCCGTAAAGAATTACAAGTACGGCGGCGACCCGGAACACCACAAGATCAAACGGGAGGTCTGGGAGAAACGCTTCACCCAGGGCGTACCCGACGGCTGCTGGTATGGTTGCACTATCCAGTGCGCCAAGGCCGTAGACGGGTTCGAGCTGAAGACAGGACCCTACAAAGGGCAAAAGGTCATAGTCGACGGACCTGAGTACGAAACAATAGGAGCTCTTGGGTCCAACTGCGGCATATTCGACCCCGACCATATCCTGGAAGCCAATTTCTACTGCGACACGTACGGGCTTGACACCATAGGCGTTGGAACGGGAACCGCCTTCATTATGGAATGCTACGAAATGGGCATTCTCGACAGAAAAAAAACCGGTGGTCTGGAGCTGTGTTTCGGCAACAGTGAAGCCGCCATGCAACTGCTGCACCAGATCGCTTCGGGCCAGGGATTCGGCTCCGTGGCGGGTAGAGGCATCCGGGGCATGAAAAAATATTTCGCCGATCAATATGGAGCCAACCCTGCTGTCCTTGCCGACATAGGCATGGAAACCAAGGGCCTTGAGTATTCCGAATACGTCACCAAGGACTGTATATCGCAGCAGGCCGGGTACGCCATGGCCAACAAGGGGCCCCAGCATGACGAAACCTGGATGATGGGCGCCGAGGTCATAAACAACGAACTGCGTACCCCGGGAGACAAGGCCGAGGCTGTCTACTGGTTCTCGCTTTTCAGAACCTGGTTCAGCCTTAACGGCACATGCAAAATGCCATGGGCCGATATAGTCCCCGCCGACAATCATCTTCAGCCCAAAGCCTCCAGGGTGCCCGGGCATGTCCAGAGCCTTATAGAACTGTATTCCGCCGTAACGGGTGACCCGCTGGACGAAGCCGGCATGCTTCGCCAGTCGGAACGGGTACACAACCTTCAGCGCGTTCTCAACGTAAAAATGGGTGTATGGGGCAAAGAGACAGACCAGCCGCCGTATCGCGCCATGGGACCCGTTACAGAAGAAGAGTACCTGTACAGAAAAGACTTCTACGACGCCATGCTTAAAAACGAAATGGGCAAAATTCCCGAAAGCATGAAACTGCCGGAGAAACTGGCCGCGGTGCGCGAATACAAACAGAACGCCTACTCGCTGCTTCAGCAAATGATTTACAAAAAAAGAGGCTGGAACGAAGACGGAATACCCACCGTGCAAAAACTGAAGGAACTTGGAATCGACGACACATCCGTCGTAGAAACCGTTGAGAAGGCCCTTGCCGAGTCTTCGAGGCGGCAATGAAGAAAGAGGAGGCAGAACTATGTCCGCTCCGCAAGTAAAAACCCGTTTGCTCTCGCAGGACGATCTCATCCAGGTGGGAGTTCAGAACATGCCCGAGTGCGTGGACGTCATCGAAGGCGTTTTCAAACTTCTCGCCAGGGGCGACTACCTAATGGGTGGTCCTCGCGAGAACGAGCACGGGCAGATGATATGGTTCCCCGAGGAAAAGCGTTTTAATATACCTGTCACCGGGCCCGACAGGCGCTTTATGGCCATGATCGCGTATCTGGGCGGAGAATACGACATCTGCGGCGAAAAATGGTACGGATCCAACGCCGAAAACAAGAAAAAGGGCCTTCCCAGGTCCATCCTTACAACCGTACTCAACGACGCCGACACGGGTGTTCCCTTTGCCATAATGTCAGGCAACATGATCAGCGCCATGAGAACGGGGGCTGTACCGGGTGTTGCCGCCAGGCACCTTGCCAGAAAAGGGGCGACGACTATCGGCGCAATAGGGGCGGGCGTCATCAACAAGGCCTGTTCGCTGGCCATCGCCGCCGGAGTGAGCACCATAACGGAAGCAGTAGTCTACGATCCCTTCCCGGCGGCGGCAAAGTCCTACGCCGATGAAATGGAAAAGAAACTCGGCCTCACCGTGCGCATGGTAGATACCATTAAAGAGGCCGTAGAAGAGGCAGACGTCATAACCATAGCCACATCGGGCGACGCCTTTCCACGCATCGAGACCGAATGGCTTAAAAACGGAACCCTGCTTACCATGACCGGGGCGGCCGACATGGACGAAGACGCTTTCCACAAATGCACTCTCTTTGCCGACAACTGGAAAATGCACCAGGCCTTTATCGCCGACGGCAATGAACATCCAAAAGGCTTTACGGCGCTTGAAGTCATTGCACCGTCGTATCCCCTTATCAAGCTGGTCAACGACGGCAAGGTCAAAGAATCAGTCATTCGCGATCTTGGCCCCGTTATCCTGGGCGACGACGCGGGCCGCAAGAGCGACGACGAGCAGATCATCTTTGTCACGGGCGGTATGCCGGTTCACGACCTTGCGTGGGGCATGACGCTTTATCGCAGGGCCGTCGAAAAAGGCCTGGGCCAGGACTTCACGTTTTTTTAAATCAGTCGATCCGCAAGAATTTGTCATAGATACCCCTCCAGCGAAAGGGGCCCGGTTACGGGCCCCTTTCGCATTTGCGGCGCATGGTGAGTGTAACAGCGCTTGCGCACTTTACCCTTGCTCTGCATAGGCATAAACTGGAAACGTCAAAACAGAAACAATCTTGTGGAGGTTGCAGATGAACGAACGCAAACAACATGTAAAAGCCGCGGTCGTGCAGGCTGCGCCGGTCCTGTTCGACAAAGACGCCACGGTGGAAAAAGCCTGTTCGCTGGTGCGGGAAGCAGCCTCGAAAGGAGCCGAAGTTGTCCTTCTGCCCGAGGCTTTTGTGTCCGTGTATCCCAGGGGCCTCAGTTTCGGCATGGTTGTCGGAAGCAGAACCCCGGAGGGACGTCTTCTCTGGGAGAGGTACTGGGACAACGCCATACAGGCGCCGGGAATCGAAACGGAACTCCTGGGCGAGACGGCCCGCGAAGCGGGGGTATATCTGGGGATAGGAGTCATGGAACGCGACGGCGACTTCAGCGGCGGAACCATCTACTGCACCCTGCTTTACTTTGGACCCGATGGAAAGCTCCTGGGCAGGCACCGCAAGCTCAAGCCAACGGGAGCCGAGCGGATGATCTGGGGCGAAGGCGACGGAAGCACCATGCCCGTTATCGAAACACCACTGGGCAAAATCGGCGGCCTGATCTGCTGGGAAAACTACATGCCCCTTGCGCGCGTAGCAATGTACGGCAAAGGGGTGGAGCTTTACATGGCCCCCACTGCCGATTCGCGGGACACATGGCAGGCCACCATGAAGCACATCGCGTGCGAGGGACGCTGTTTTGTGCTTGGCTGCAACCGGTACGGTACCCGCGGCATGTACCCTGAAGGGCTGGAGATGCTTGAGGGACTGGAAAACCAGCCCGAGGTCATGTGCCGGGGCGGCAGCGTAATAATATCGCCTATGGGGGAGATACTGGCCGGGCCCCTTTTCGACGAAGAGGGCATTCTGTACGCCGATCTGGATATGTCGCTTATCGCCAAGGCAAAACTCGACTTCGACGCGGTGGGCCATTACGCCAGGCCCGATATCTTTACCCTGCATGTCAACACAAAGCCACAACCTCCGGTGGTGTACGGCTAACCGATGATAGTTCTTTACGCGGCTGCGATAGCTGCTCTTGCCGTTTCTTTTGCAGCCGACAGGGCCAGAACGTTAAAGGCGCTTGCTATAGGGTGGAAACGATTCAGCAAGGTGCTGTCCATGCTTGTGGTCCTGGTGCTGCTGACGGCTTTGGTTCTGGGGTTCATTTCGCAGCAAATGATAGTAACGGTCCTTTCGGGGACCGGCTTCTGGGCAAAAACAGTGGGGGCGGCGGCGCTGGGTTCCGTTACCGCCATTCCAGGGTTCGTGGCGT
>CAZBLL010000015.1:0-13506 GCA_964492625.1 uncultured Synergistaceae bacterium | reverse complement strand
GTAAGGGGTGTCGCCGGAAGCGATTCCCTGACTGAATGGCAAAAGGAGATAATGTCGTTCTGTCATGTTGACAAAATGTAATCAACGTGGAATACTGTTGCCACAACAGACCGGGCAATGGCTCTGGAGGCCTCTGGTCGCCGCCCGGAGGGAGGCGACGTATTCATGGAAACGATAGAAGATATGCATATAAAACAGGTTCTGGTGCATGAGGCCGGTATAGTCCCTCATGTAGTGGGTGACTGCCTTTTCGATGGAAACTATACATCGAGACACCCGGAAATACGTGAACGGTTCACAATAACCAACAATGTGACCCTGCGGTAAAACAGGGCCATCGGCGACGGGCGGCAAGACTTGCGTCCGGCGGCAAACCGTCCGGCTTTCTGCCGTGAACCGGCCGGTATCATGATCATAGGAGTTGAGCCTGATCTTGATCTTCCTTTTTGCTTTTTCCATCTCGGCTGCGGCCATTACCTTTATGCTTTTCTATACCTGGTGCATTCAGTTGCCGGCGAATTACCTGACCCGGTTTTTTGGAGGAGCGTCGGCCAACGTAGAGGATGAGCCCATGGACGAAAGTCTGCCGCCTCGTATCAAACCCTTTATCTGGTTTCCGCTCAAGGGCGTGCTGTTCCTTGGAGAAACCTATATTCAGGCGGGGTGGGGGGCATACTGCGTCCTGCGTTCCTATGAAGCCATTACCAAAGCCGGGGTCAGGCCCGGATGGGGGTATCATTTTGTGGCTTTCGTGGCCTGCCTTGCCGCTTTGGGATACATTGCCCGTAGGGAAAAAAGAAAAGATATTCTCAGCATCATTCAGTCCTGCATAGGTATGGGAAGCTACATCGTTTTCTGCCTGTCCCCGGGCGCGTTGTCGGATTATTACCCCTGGCTTGTAGCGTTCTTCCGGTAAAAGGGGTCTGACGTTTCCTAAAGTGACAACATCTGGCCTATATTGCGATAAGCGGCCATGTTCAGGGCCTTGCTTGCTATAAGGGTCTCTTCCGCGACGAGCCCGGTCAGGGCGAAGATTCTGGTTTTACCGGGCTGTTCGCTCACGGACGATCTTCCCGACAGTACATCCGCCATTTCAGTTATATCTTCCATTCTTATACGCTTTTCACCTGAAACCGTTCTGAACTCGCCGAAATCGATAGCCTGTACCCTGGAATCGGCGAACAGCAGAGAAGCCGCAGAAAGATCAACATCGATCTCCTGCTTGTCGGGGTGGTCGGCTCCAGCGGCGATTACAAGGGTCCCTGGCGAGACTATGTCTCTTCTCAAAAACGGATGATGTGATGAAGTGCAGGTCAATACAATATGCGAGCACGAAACCGCATTGGCTATCTCGTGCATCAGCACCCTGGTGAAACGGACATGGGGATATTTAGGAGACTGCTCCAGAATAAAACGGTCGACCCTTTGCGGGTCTCTGCTTGCAACGCACACGTTTCTGGCGTGGGGAAGTGAGTGAACGGCGCCTCTCAGCAATGCCGCCGCAAGAGGTCCGGACCCGGCAATAAAAATGTTTCTGGTTACAGGCGGGGCCAGATAACGGGTAGCGATAGATGCAGCCGCCGAGCACCTCAGGGATGTAACGGCTGTTCCGTCAAGTACGGCGACAAGATGACCTGTAGTTTTGTCTACCATAAGAAGCGTTGAAGAATATCCCGATGTAGCTTCCGGCGTTCTCTGGGCTTCGGACCAGCGAGCAAGAGATATTCCCACGTTGCCGCCGCTCTCGGCTAGTCCGGCGGATATCTGCAGGGGCGACCCGCTGTCGGCGGGGTAGTCAAGCCGGTTCTTTGTGAAAATGTGACCGGGCGACACGGATACCCCTTCATAGGCCTCGCGCACGGAGTCCACTATGTCGGGCATTTTCATAAGATTGTTCAGGTCTTTCTTCGTGAGGATTCTGGTTTCCCGCAAGCAATATCCCCCTTTCGCTTTTCATGAGTATACCCCACAAAAAAGGGTCGACCGCAACGGGTCAACCCTTAAAGTATTAATTGCCATAGCAATAAATATCCAGGTAGAGCAAATGCTAGAACATTTTGGAAAGAGCGTCTTCAGCGGCCTTGACAATCTGGTATCCAACGGGAGAAGCCGTAAGGTGTGGATGAGTGCCGAACTGAACGGTGTAAAGTTCGGAAGCGGTCAGGCGTTTCTGCACGGCAAGGCCCAGGATGTTGGTCAATTCACCAACGCTTTTACCTCCGGCGACTTCGGCGCCCAGAATGGAACCGCGGTCTTTCGAAAAGATCAGTTTGATTGATATCTTGGAAGCGTCCTCGAATTTACCGGGATGCCTGTCGGCGCCCTCGGCTTTCCCTGTCAATATCTCAAAGCCTTCCGCCAGAGCAGCCGTTTCGGTTAACCCGGCGACGCCAAGAGATAGACCCGCGATGTCGGTGGAGTATATCCCTATATTGCTTTTGCTTTCCTTGACGACTCTTATTCCGAAAAGGTTGGCCCCCGCTACTCTTCCTTCAAAAGTAGCTGTAGAGGCCAGCATTTGTCCGCTTGTTTTTCCCGTAAAGAAATCTCTTGGTTCCGCGCAGTCGCCTATCGCAAGTACGTCGGGGTTGGATGTCCTCATGTACTCATCGGTGCAAATGCCGTTTTTAGAAGTCTTGAGCCCGGATCTCTGTGCTATTTCGTCGTTGGGCTCATAGCCTATGGAAAAAATGACCATGTCCGCCTTTATTTCTCCGGTATTTTCCAGTACCACTGATTCAACACTATCGTTACCCTTCAGTTCGACAAGCTTGTCGTGAATCATCCTGATGCCGGAAGCCTGCATTTTCTCGAGGACAAGGTCTCCGAATTCAGGATCGAAACTTTTTCGTAGGACCCTGCTTCTATAAAGAACAGAAACATTTTTACCAAGTTTATTGATTTCATCGGCAACCTCCAGAGCGATGAAACCGGCTCCCACGATAAAGACGTTTTCGGCCTTTTTCAGATATTCCTGCATGTTTCTAAGGTAATCGTATGTTTTGGGTACGGTCATTACGTTCTTGAGATTGCAGCCTGTTACGCGGGGCTTGGTGGGTCTTGAGCCAGAGGCGAGGATAAGCTTGTCAAAAGTTACGGCTTTTCCGCCCCTGGTGAAAACGGTCTTACAGTCCAGCCCTATTTCGGTAACTTCATCGATGAGGAGGTCGATATTCGCCGATGTCAGCATTTTTTCTGCAGGTAGTCTGTTGTCATCGATCGAATCCAGTGTTCCGAAAATATAGGGGATTCCGCAGGGGATCATAGATACTTCCTGATTGTCGATTACCAGAATATCCTTTTCGGGATAAACCTTCCTCGCGGCGGTCGCAGCGGTAAGACCTCCGGCGCTTTTACCTACGATGATGGCGTCGTACCCGGCTTTGATACTGTTTTCGCTCATTTGGCCACAATTGCCCCTTTCGGTTGGGTTTACGTATTGTACGCAAATAGGAAAATTGTGTTTCTGCGACAATCCGTAGCAATTCTAACACGATAACTGGAATCAGTATCAGCACGGATATTGTGTAACAATCTTTCGCCAGGGACATATGGCTCGATCAGAGGGATAGCATATATACTATAAAGGGTATATCAAAAGCCTGTATCAGGTTCAGGAGGTGTTTTATGTTATGAGTCACAAAATAGTAGCCGTTACATTTGACCTGGGAGAAGAGACCAATTCGGCCGCCGAAACGGTTCTGGCGACAGAGGCGGAGACCAGATGGATAAATTCGATGGACTCCGGGAGCAGACAGACGGCTCTGTCGGAATCGGATGCGATACTGTCGTTTATGATGCACAATGAAATACAAACGCCCGAGTACAAATACTTGAAAGATGGGTGCCTTCTGCAGACCATGCTTGCGGGAGTAGACGCCCTTCCCTTTGATGCAATACCCGACAATGTGACGATATGCGCCAACACAGGGGCCTGGGCGGACCCAATGGCTGAACATATCGTAGGGATGATGCTGGCCCTTGGAAAGAACTTCATGTATTGCCACAGAAGGCTCGCGGAAGGCGAGTTTGACCGTTCCATATCAAGCACGTGGTTCAGGGGGAAAACCTGTGGGATAATCGGATACGGGGGCATAGGAAAATCCGTGGCAAGGCTCCTGAGGCCCTTGAAAATGAAGATAATGGCGCTCAACACGTCGGGGAAAACAGACGATGATGTGGAATTCATCGGTTCCATGGATCAGCTGGACCATGTTCTGGCGAATTCCGACGTACTTGTAGTGGCGCTTCCCCTAACGAAGAAAACCCGGGACCTTATAGGATCTCGTGAACTGTCGCTTATGAAAGAAGACGCCATTCTGATAAACCCCGCGAGGGGCCGTATCATAGATCAGAAAGCTCTTTACCAGAGGCTGAAAGACTTTCCCGGCTTCAGGGCCGGCATAGACGCCTGGTGGGTGGAGCCCTTTACCCATGGAGAGTTCAGGGTCGACTATCCGTTTTTCGAACTGGACAACCTGTTGGGGTCGCCGCATAACACCAACCTTGTCGACGGAATTTACCCTGAAGCCGCCGGTGCGGCCGCGCAGAACGTGGTTGCGTTTCTTAAAGGAGGGACTCCCCGCAGTATCGTGGATCCCGAAGACTACGTGTTTTAGGCGCGAGAAGACAACGATTGTTCTCCCGCTGTAAAACCGGCGACGAACCCGGTAGACCAGCATTCCTGGAGATTGTAGCCTCCCGTAGGACCGTCGAGATCGAGCATTTCACCTGCGACATAGAGCCCGGGAACAATTCGGGATTCCATGGTCGCGGGGTCGATCTCTTTCAGGCTCACTCCTCCGCTGGTAATTATGGCCCAGTTGAAGCCGAGAAGTGATACAGGGGTCAAGCAGATGTTTTTAATCGTATTACACAGCGCCCCCCGCTCAACTCTGGAGATCGTATCAACCGGCGCCTCCGAGGATACGCCCGAAAGATCCAGAATAACCGGGACAAGGGACCGGGGCATAAGGGCGTAGAGGCTGTTGCCTGTTTTACGGCCGGGGTTGGCCGCGAAATCCCTTATGAGTCTTTTGTCGAGTTTTTCGACGGACAGAGCCGGTTTAAGGTCGATACAGAGAGCGACACCTTCCCGCGAAGTGTAGCCGCCGATGATCTTGCTCATATCCATGACGATGGGTCCGCTTATTCCGAAATGTGTAAAAAGCATTTCGCCGAAGCGCGAGGCTATAACTTTTCTCCCTTGTAAAAGGGAGACCGAAACGTTTTTAAGGGAAAGACCCTGAAGTTTTTTTACCCAGGTTTCCTTCGTTCTTACTGGAACCAGAGACGGAGTGGGGCGTACTATGCTGTGACCCAGTTTTTCGACAAGGCCATATCCCTTTCCGTTCGAGCCCGTCGAAGGGAAAGAACACCCTCCGGTGGCTACAATCAGGCGACGCGAATATACTTCGGAGGATTCGTTGCTCACCGAAAACAGGCCGCCGGCGCTGGAAGGCTGCGTAACGGATACAACTTCGAACCCCGTCTTGACGGTAACTCCGGAACGCTTAAGGTCTTCCAGGAGTATGTTCAGGACGCTGCGGGCATTTCCTTTTTCCGGAAAAAGCCTGTCGCCGCGTTCTTTTATGAGTGGAAGCCCCTGGCTTTCAAAGAAGGTAGCCGTGTCCGAAACGCCGAAGAGAGCCAAAGACGAATAGAGGAATTTGCCCCTGGCGCCGAAAGCGCGCACGATATGTTCGGGGTCTGTGTTCCCGCAGGTGATATTGCACCGGCCCTTGCCGGTCAGAAGCAGTTTGTTGCCGGGTTCGGGGTTTTTTTCCACAAGTGCTGTCGTCGCCCCGCGACGGGCTGCTTCCGAAGCCGCCATCATACCGGCCGGGCCGCCGCCGATAACCACGACATCAAAAATATTGTTTACGGATGTGTTTTTGTTCTTCATGCAAAGAGTATGCCATAAAAGGAAGGATGAGCCACCATGAAGCTTCTGGAACCTTTTTCATTCGAGTTGCCCACTGAAATAGTGTACGGGCCCGGAGTAGTAAAAAAACTCCCCGAAGTCCTTTTGGAACAGGGGGGAAAGAGGGCGCTGCTTGTAAGCGACAGGGGGATCGAACAGGCCGGTATCCTCGGCAGGGTCACCGATATCCTGTCGAACGCTGGTTTCCCGTTCAGTGTTTTTACCGGAGTTGAAGCCAATCCCAAGGATGTCAATGTGCATACCGGCGCAGAAATGGCCCGAGACTACGGCGCCGACTGCCTTATAGCTCTTGGAGGCGGTAGCCCCATCGATTGCGCCAAGGGTGTAGGAGTAGTGCTTGCGCATGGAGGAGACATAAGGGATTACGAGGGTAGAGACGCCGTAAGAGTGAGCATACCGCCCCTGGTGGCCATTCCCACGACGTCGGGAACAGGAAGCGAGGTTACGTTCAGCGCGGTCATAACGGATACGAATGATCGTTTCAAATTCAGCATCAGGCATCCGGGAATAGCCGCACGAACGGCACTTGCCGATCCGGACCTGACGCTGTCAATGCCTCCCCTGCTTACCGCCGCCACGGGCATGGACGCGCTTACTCACGCAATCGAGGGTTACAGCGCCATGGTTTCCGAGCCAATAGCGGACGCGTGCGCCCTTCACGCCGTGGAATTGATAGCGGCTAACATCCGTACGGCCGTAAGCAACGGAAGCGACAGTAACGCCAGGGCTGGAATGCTCCTTGGAAGCATGCTAGCAGGAATATCCTTCAGCCATTCGGATGTTGCGTCGGTTCACTGCATAGCGGAGGCTCTCGGTGGAATGTACGATTCACCTCACGGTGTCTGCAACGCGGTTGTATTGCCGCATATGATGGAGTTCAACATGGATTGGTGCCAAAATCGTTACGAACGCATAGGGGCCGCCATGGGCCTGGCGCCGGGCGGAGGAGCTTCGTCGACTGTCGAAGCTGTACGAAAAATGGCCAGTGATGTGGGGCTTCCCTCGTTTGCCTCTCTGGGTGTCTCCGAAAAGGATCTTGGGGAGATAGCGCTCAAGTCGACGAGGAACGGGAGCAACGCCAGCAATCCGCGTCCCATGGGAGAAACGGAATACATGGAAGTTCTGCAGAAGATGTACGGAGAACAGTAGGACCCGAGACGCCCCAATTTCACATGTTGTATTCAATGCAGAGTTCAGACAACTATGGTATACATAACTTAAAGCAACAGAACAATACAGATATTTTGACGGAGGGATCGTTCAATGACGGACACAAGCAGATTTGCGGATCTTCAGGAAAGGAGAAAGGAATTTCCCTCGCTTAAGCGAGAGAACAACGGTTTTCCCCTTGCCTATTTCGACGGCCCCGGAGGGACGCAGGCACCGGAACAGGTCATCGAGGCCGTTTCGCATTATTACCGTACCTGTAATTCCAATACTCACGGTTTCTTTATTACGACGAACGAATCCGACGCAATGATAGAAGAAACCCGCGAAAAAGTAGCGACTTTCCTGGGAGCTCAGGGAGGCAAAAACATTTCGTTCGGGCACAACATGACAACCATCAACTTTTCGCTGAGTCGTTCGATAGGAAAATACCTGAACCCGGGAGACGAAATCCTCATAACGCAAATGGACCACGAGGCCAACCGGGGCCCATGGCTGGAACTCAGGGACGAGGGAATAGAAGTCCGCGAAGTACGCCTTACACCCGAAGGTGTTCTGGACTACGATGATTTCGAGGCAAAAATCAATGAACGAACCAGACTCGTGGCCATGGGTTTTTCCTCCAACGTGCTGGGCGCCGTCAACAATGTCGAAAAGGTGCGCGAACTCACTTATCGCGTCGGTGCGTGGCTTCTCGTGGACGCAGTCCACTACGCCCCCCATTTTCCCCTGGACGTAACATCTCTGGGCGTAGATTTTCTGATATGTTCGGCTTACAAGTTCTACGGTACGCACATAGGTATTCTCTATTCGAAGGAAGGTCTTCTCGACACTATTCCCGCCTTCAGATTGAGAACCCAGGAGCAGCACGCGCCCTACTGCATAGAAACAGGTACGCTGAATCATGCCGCAATAGAGGGTGTAGGCGCGGCCGTTGACTATATCGCCTCCTATGGAGAGGGGAACACGCTGAGAGAGCGTGTGGTTTCCGCCATGAAGCGTATAGGCGAATACGAACATATTCTTGCCGCCGACATCTACAACCGACTCAAAAACATAAAGGGCGTAACCCCTGTGGGCCCGTCCTTTGACAGCGGCAGAAGAGCGCCGACGGTATCGTTCACCATGGACGGCAAGGACCCCATAGAAGTCTGCACACTGCTCAACACGCGGGGAATCTGCGCCTGGGACGGCCATTTCTACGGCATCAGACCGGTAGAAGTGCTTGGCCTGCTCGAAAAGGGCGGCGTCACCAGGGTGGGTGTATCTCTTTACAATACCAGCGGGGAGGTTGACCGTCTGGTAGAAGCCGTCCAGGCTGTAGCAGACGGATCACTTACCCTTTGAGGGCGGGCGTGATGCGCGCACTTGTAATCGGTTTCGGCAACGTAGGACGGACCATCGCACGTATGCTTACAACGGAAATATCGTCATTTCCCGCCCTGCGCCGTCTTGAGTTAAAACCGATAGGTATAATCACCAGAAGCAGAGGGTCTCTGGTAAACGCCGAAGGTCTGGATTTTGAAAAAGCCCTGACCGACCTCGAAAATCACGAGGTTTTCCCCGATTCGAATGCATTCTACTCCACGATATCGGGGGAGGATGCGGCCCGGACGCTTGATTACGACGTTCTTGTCGAACTGTCCACGCTGAACATCAGTAACCGTGGAGAGCCGGCGGCTGCGCATATCCGCACCGCTCTGGCAAGGGGGAAACACGTGGTGTCCGCCAACAAGGGCCCGGTTGCCTTCTGCTACGACGAAATGAAACAACTTTCAAAAAGACATGGCGGAAGGTTCCTTTTCGAAACTACTGTCATGGACGGCGCTCCGGTTTTCAATCTTGTCCGTGACACCATGAAGGGCTGCGTCGTACAAAGCGTGGATGGTATTTTCAACTCCACCACCAACTATATCCTCGACCGGATGGAACAGGGGATCCCGCTCGAGGAAGCGGTACGGGAAGCCCAGAAGATAGGCGTTGCGGAGGCCGACCCCGCGCACGACCTGGAGGGATGGGATCCGGCCGCCAAAACGGCGGCTCTCGCCAACGTTATCATGGAAGGATCGATTACCCCGCTCGATGTCGAAAGAACAGGGATAACGGGTCTCGATATGGCGCAGGTGCGTGAAGCTGCCGCGGGTGGACAAAAGTACAAACTTATCTGCCGGGCGTGGCGTGAAAACGGAACGGTCCGGGCCTCGGTAAAACCAAAGAAAGTGCCTCTGTCGCACCACTACGCAACCGTTTCCGGCGGCGGCGCCGTGCTCCGGATATGCACCGATGTCATGGGCCCCATACTGGTTACCCAGGAAGACCCAAGCCTGTACGATACCGCCTACGGCGTGCTGGAGGACCTGCTTACGATTCAATTGCAGTAACCTGAATAAGGGTGAATGTTACTATAGAAAAGCAATAACGGAACGTTTCCCCCGGGCTTGCATGCTATTGCGCCAGCGGGTCCGGGCCAGCCATCCCGCAACGCGCCGGAAGTTTTTTAGTCGCGGAGACCAGTTCCGGAATCGGAAGGAGGAGTGTGTAGCCATGTATAAAATACGGATACTGAACGCCGGAATACTCGAGGATATTCTTTCAATGGACGATTACATAGAAGCTGTAGAGAAAGCCTACTCGATGTTCGTTAAGGGGGAGGCGGGGCTTTTTCCGATAATTGCCCACGAGTTTGAGCCCGAGATCAGGGAAATGGATATCAAGTCGGGTCATATGGAGGGCGCGGGTATCTTCGGCCTCAAGGTCGTGGGTTATGCGGCGTCCAACCCCTCAACTGACGGGACCCCCGCTCTTTCGGGTCTGGTAACGGTGCTCAGCTCGGAAACCGGAAGGCCAAAGGGATTGGTTGACGGAATGACCATTACCAATCATCGAACGGGGGCCGCCGGAGCCATAGGCGCCAAATATCTGGCGAGACCCGGTTCCGGGGATGTCCTTGTCGTCGGTTCCGGAGCCCAGGCAAGAGCGCAGACAAAAGCACTGCTGCATGTCATGCCAGGCGTCAGGCGAGTGACCGCGGCTTCAAGAAACAGGGCGGGGGCGGAACTTTATATCAGCGAAATGAGTCCCTTGTATCCCGAAGTCACCTTTTCGGCGATCGACATGGAACATCTCGAAAAACCGGCTGGCGCAGCCGATATCATTGTTACATGCACTCCCTCGCACAAACCGTTCCTTAAACGGGAATGGGTCGCTCCCGGAACCCATATCAACGCGATAGGCGCCGATTTCCCCGGCAAACAGGAAATAGATGAATCATTGCTGCCTCGCGCCAGGGTCTTCGCCGATTCAAGACAGCAGGTCGTCCGTCAGGGCGAGTGCAGAAAGGCGTGCGAGCTGGGTATACTGGAGCCCGATTCCATAGTGGAAATTGGCAATGTCATTCTGGGAGCGCCGGGTCGTGTTTCGGATGCCGACATTACTGTTTTCGATTCCACCGGCATGGCGCTGCAGGATATAATCTCCGCCAGTGTCGCGCTGGAAAAGGCGGAGTCAACCGGTGTCGGCCAGCTCATCGAGATGTAGGGAGGATTGCAGGATGACACGTTTTGTACCGGATATTACCGATGTGCTTCTGGCGGCAAGGTTTCTTGACGGCAAAATCAGGAAAACTCCCTGCGAAATGTCACAGGCTCTTCAAGAAAGGACCGGGAGACAGGTCGCTCTCAAATGGGAGAACCAGCAGATATGCGCCTCCTTCAAAGTACGAGGCGCACTGAACAAGATGTTTTCGCTCAACGAAAAAGAAAAAGAAGTGGGCGTCATCACGGCGTCTTCCGGCAACCACGCTCAGGGTGTGGCCATGGCGGCGTCCATGCTTGGGGTCAGGGCGGTGATTTGCGTTCCGGGGACCTGTCCGGAAACCAAGAGAAACGCCATCCGGGCCCGGGGCGGACAATGGGTAGACCTGAAGGTTGTTGGCCACTTTTACGACGAGGCTGAACTGGAAGCCAAGAGGCTGTGCAGTGAAAAGCAAATGACCTATGTTTCGGCGTTCGAGGATATTCACGTCGCAGCTGGGCAGGGCACCCTGGGTCTGGAATTTCTTATGGATATGCCCGACCTTGACACTCTTCTTGTTCCGATAAGCGGAGCAGGGCTGGTCACGGGAGTGATGGTGGCGGCCCGGGCGCTCAGGCCGGATATCGCCGTGTGGGGTGTCTACGCAAAGGCCAATCCTTCGTGGCCCAGAGCCTGGTCATTGGGAAAAGTCGTCCCCGTAGAGGAAGAGGAAACGCTTGCCGATGCTCTTTCGGGAGCCGCTTCATCCGAGCTCTTTGGCTTTGTCCGGGAGAACCTCA
The DNA here is from genome assembly GCA_964492625.1 of uncultured Synergistaceae bacterium. Taxonomy (GTDB): domain Bacteria; phylum Synergistota; class Synergistia; order Synergistales; family Thermovirgaceae; genus CAZBLL01. Next base: position 2,082 of record CAZBLL010000015.1, on the reverse strand, counting down.
ACGGCCTCATAGAGATCACCGAGGAAGAAATGGCCGAGGCGATAGTCTTTTTGCACAGGGAGCATCACCAGGTCGTTGAAGGGGCGGGATCTATCGGAGTGGCTGCTCTTCTGGCCGACAAGGCGCCTGAAGAAACGGGAAAAACCGGTGTGGTTATCTCGGGCGGCAATATAGACGAAAAGAAACTTCTGGAGCTGCTGCGCAACAACTCCTGAACACGGGAGGTTTCACGCAATCGTCAGACGAGGCAAAAACAGGCAAACAACGCTTACGACTCTGCTGTTCGTGCTTGCGACCATAGCGGTTAAAGTGAAGTTCGCCATCAAACGACAACCTCTCAGATGGTTGCAAATAGAGAGGTCCCATGCTAAATTGAAAACATTACAAAAAGGAGGCATGGAGATGTCAAAGGAAAAAACAATGGAAAATCTTGCAGCAGCATTTTCAGGTGAATCCCAGGCAAACAGGAAATATCTGGCTTTCGCGAAAAAGGCAGACTCAGAAGGCTTCCATCAGGTGGCCAGGCTTTTCAGGGCCGCCGCAGAAGCGGAGACGATCCACGCGCACACTCACCTTGCGACCATGGATGGGATCGGCTCTACCGAAGATAATCTGAAAACGGCTGTTGAGGGAGAAACATACGAATTCACCAGCATGTATCCCTCATTTATTGAGGATGCTGCAGCAGAGGGGCATAAACAGGCCGAGAGATCCTTCAGGCTTGCCAACGAGGCCGAAAAGGTTCATGCCGACCTGTTTGTCAGGGCCGCGAAAGAACCCTCCGCAGAAAAAGAGTTCGATTACTATTTGTGTTCTGTATGCGGACACATTGCCGAAGGTTCCGCTCCCTCAAAATGTCCTCTTTGCGGAGCGGCGGAGAAGGCATACAGGTTAGTCAAATAAACCAAAAGGGCGGTGGTCGGCAATGGAAAGACACAATTCCGTAACCATGAAGGGAAACCCGGTGACTCTTTATGGACCCGGGCCGAAGGTGGGAGAAAAGGCCCCCGGGTTTTCCGTCCTTGACCAGGATCTGAAACCGGTATCGCTGGATGATTTCGCCGGCAGGATCAAGGTGATATCAGTGACCCCGTCTCTTGATACGCCTGTGTGCGATTTACAGGCTCACTGGTTCAACGAGGAAGCCTCCTCGCTTCCATCCGATGTGGCGGTGATAAATATCAGTATGGACCTGCCCTTCGCGATCAGAAGATTCTGCGTTGCCGGTGGTATAGACTCGGTCAGGGTTCTTTCCGATCACAGAGACGCCTCTTTCGGGAAGGGTTGGGGGATCCTGATAAAAGAACTTAGACTCCTCGCAAGGGCTGTGTTCGTTGTAGACAGGGATAATTACCTTCGTTACGCGGAGATAGTTCCCGAGGCCGCTTCGCCTCCAGATTACGATTCGGCCATAGAGGCGTTGAAATCTCTTCTTTAAAAATCACCGAAACAATGGGGGCTTTCGCAAGCCCCCTTTTTTTATTTTCTCCCCATGATGTATATTGGCCTGTGAAGAACTACACTGGTTCCAGTGAAAAAAACCGGTGTAGTTATCCCGGGAGGGAATATAGACGGAAAAACGTCTTGATCTACTGCGCTACAATTCCTGAGAACGGAGGTTCGATACAATGTCAGAGGAGGCAAAAACCGGCAAGAAGGCAACGCTTACGACCCTGCTGTTTGTTCTTGTGACCATAGCGGTCATGGTGAAGTTCGCCATAAAAATAGAACCTCTCAGGGCGTTTTTCGCGGGTCCAGGGAAATTTATTTTTGTCCCCATACTGCTTATGCTGGGTTACCTGGGAACCCGTCGTCACTGAATCTGTCTGTCACCCTGAAAAGCGTCCATATCTTCCATAAGCCTGGATATCTCCGCCAGCACAGACGCTTTTTCGGCTATCCAGTGTGGGGCTACCAGGCGAGGAAAAGAGGCGTCGGCGGGCAGTCTCTGTATTATGGTTTCGTGTGATATCGCTCGCAACGCTTCTACCACCTGCGCGGCGTATGCTACAAGTGCAAGCGGACTGTAACTTCCGTTGCGATATCTTTTTTCAAGCTCGGTTTCACGCAGTACGTACAGCG
>CAZBLL010000014.1:0-13555 GCA_964492625.1 uncultured Synergistaceae bacterium | reverse complement strand
CAAACTCTCCATAAAATTCCTCGAACGTTCGCCCGCTACCTCTCTGCCTATATATCTGTCATGGTGCATGACGCAACCCCTTTTTCAGAGGCGAAGGTAATCATACCGAGCATCGGCCCGGCTGTCAACTCATACAAATAGTCAGAATAGTTCGCCGGTATGGACCGCGGGTATCCAAAACTTTACATTCCACCCGGTACGGTCGCCATACCGACCCTATGGGCGCCCTCTCCGTTGCCGCCGCCGGAAAAGGAAAGGGAAACGCATGTTTCGCGAAACCGGTTTTCCCTCCTGTATTCATTATCCAGACACCCGTTCGGCTACTTTTTACTCTCTTCCTCCACGTCCAGTTCCAGAACCCCTTCTTCGAGGTCGATCCCGGCCTCTTCCAGGATATCCTCCGGGACCTTGTCCTCCTTGTCGTCCTGCAGAAGGCTCAACCCCAACCCCTCCGAGGCCTTGTTCTTGACCTCCTGGGTTATTTCGTCCATCAGATCCCTGTGTTCGAGAAGATAGGACGCCACGTTGTCCTTGCCCTGCCCCAGGGTCTCTCCCTTGAAGGCAATCCACGAGCCCTTCCTCCTGATAATGTCGTAATCTATGGCCATGTCGAGAAGAGCCATTTCCCTGGGTATGCCCTTACCGTAAATCAATGAGGCGTGAGCTGTGCGGAAAGGCGGAGCCTGTTTGTTCTTGACTACCTTTATCCACAGTTCGTGGCCAAGGTTCTCGTCTCCCCTGGAAATACTCTTGCCCCTTTTAACCTCTATACGCACCGAGCTGTAAAATTTGAGAGCCCGGCCGCCGGTGGTTGTTTCCTGCGGGCCGCCGAAACTCATTGTTGATATCTTCGCTCTTAACTGGTTGATGAAGACTACTATGCAGTTGCTTCTTGAAATTGCCGAAGTGAGCCTTCTTAGAGCGTAGGACATAAGACGCGCCTGCAGCCCCACCTGGCTGTCTCCGATCTTTCCGTCTATCTCGGCCTGAGGAGTGAGCGCGGCAACCGAGTCGACCACGATGATGTCAACGGCGCCGCTTCTGACCAGGGTTTCAAGGATATACAGCGCCTGTTCTCCGCTGTCGGGCTGCGCTACGTAAAGAGAATCGATCTGCACGCCGAGCGAATGAGCCAGCCTGGGGTCCATGGCGTGTTCGGCGTCGATGAATGCAGCCACTCCTCCAGCCTGCTGGGCCTCGGCAAGCGCGTGAAGCGCCAGAGTGGTCTTTCCGCTGCCCTCCGGGCCGAAGATTTCCACTATCCTTCCCCTTGGATATCCGCCGATACCCAGCGATACGTCAAGCGGCAGAACCCCGGTGGAAATAACGTCGACGGTCGCGGTCCTTTCTTCTCCGAGGCACATGATGGCTCCGTCTCCAAATTTGCCCCGAATGTCGCTCAGCGCCTGATCGAGTACGTCCTGACGCGTCTTCGATTCCTTTTTCTTCGCCATGTACTCAGGACACCTCCCTTTTTGTTTGCAACCTGTATCTGTCCATTGGAGTGTATCGGGGCCCTTCCGGAAGCAGTTCACTTCTCATGAGCGTCACCGTATCTATACGCATCCGGCCCCATTCTCCTCCCGACCTGTTCCACTCCTTCATCAGATCAAGGGGAACATCCTCCGCATTTCTCACCCTGGCAACCGTAACATGAGGGTGAAAAGGCCTTGTTTCCGGGGGCAAGCCCGCATTGACGCAGGACTCGTCGACCAGCGCGGCGAGTCGCGAGACCAGCCCGTTTTCGTCGGAAACTCCAGCCCATAGCACCCTGGGTTTCCTGAGCCCGGGAAAGGCTCCCATTCCTGAAAAATCGATAGTCGAGGCCCTGAAGGTCCTGGTCTCGAAAACATGTTCAAGGACACTTTCCACCTGGTACAGCCTGCTGTATGGAATATCTCCACAGAATTTAAGCGTAACATGGAGAGCGTCTTCGTCCACCCATTTGAGGCGCGGCGCCTTTTTTCTCATATCGCCTATCCATTGACACAGACAGGACCTTATATGGGGATCGATCTCGATGCAGACGAAACAGCGTACACCGTTACTCATTTCGCGATCCGGAAACGATTCTCCAGGTTTTTTCAAGACCCACGGCTACCGACCATCTCCTTACGGCGGCCCTGTCTCCCGGGAAAGTACGCGACGAGGATATGACCTCGCTTCCGTCGCATACTGCGAACCACACCAGACCAACAGGTTTCTCCGGAGAACCCCCGTCAGGTCCCGCAACGCCTGTAACCGCAAGCGCAACATCGACGTCGAACAGTTTTGCCGCGCCTTCGGCCATCGCCTCGGCGCACTGTCGACTTACCGCCCCGTGCTTGCGGATCAGGTCGTCAGGCACCCCCAGGACATCTTTTTTGGCCCTGTCGCCATAGCATACAGCGCTTCCGGCAAAGGCTGCAGAGGCGCCGGGAATGTCCGTGACGGCCCCACCCAGCATACCCCCAGTACACGACTCCGCGAAACAGAACCGCAAGTCGTTCGCCCGGGCCTCACCCACTACGGCTTCGGCGAGCGAACCAGCGCCATCGGGAAGCAGGAAATCCCTCAGGATGCAGCGAACTTCGGCCGCCGCCGGAACAACGTCGTCTTTTGCTCCGGAAAGGATAACCTCTACCTCGTTGGCGCCGGGCAAAAGGGACAGGCCTACGTTTTTGCCGTCCAGTGCAAACTCTATCTTCTTTTCCACCGAAGATTCGCCCAGACCCGCGACCCTTAACCCGGAGGTAAAAAGGTCTCCCATTTCCAGAACATCCATGACGGATTCCTGCGCCATGGCTTTGAACTCCCACGGCACGCCCGGCAACGACACTATACGGGTTCCCCGGAGTTCGGCGTCCACGCCAAGAGCCGCCCCCTGGGGATTGAAGACGCTTTTCCCCGCTGTGGGCGTCATACCCATGGTCACCCGGGCCCTGTCTATACGTTCCTTCAGGTCGCCACTGTAGCGCTCGACGATGCGGTCGTACGCGGCGTCGTCCCTCTCTAGTCCACATCCAAGGCAGGAGGCTATCGCGCTGCGCGTCCTGTCGTCGGGCGTTGGGCCGAGGCCCCCGGATAAAACCAGAAGATCGACGGATCCGGCTCTTCTGTTGACGGCCTGAACTATATCGTCCTCTACGTCGGAGATAACGTCTATGGCTGTGACGCGCCATCCGGCCGCCGTAAGCCTGCCGGCCAGCCACAGGCAGTTAAGCTCTTTACGGAGACCCCTGAGCAGTTCGTCTCCAATAGCGATCATCGCGGCGCTTTTCACAGACATACCTCCTTTGTTTCTACCCGAAAAAGCTTGCGTAACCTCCCTGTACGAACAGCCATACCACCACGCGGAGTATTCCGTTGGCCAGAGCTCCCGCCAGGATATCGTCGGCCATGATCCCTACGCCCCCGGGAAGTCGTTCTACGGCTCCAACCGGAAAGGGCTTTACTATATCAAGCACTCGAAACAGCACCATCGCGGGAAGACCAAGCCCCGGAGAAAGGCCGTACATTGCTATCCACGTTCCGGCGACTTCGTCTATTACAACTTCGCCCGGATCTTTTGAACCACTGTTTCGGGCGTATGCGTCGGAAGCCAGCCACCCCACAGCGATTACGGCCAGCAACGCCCACCATGACACGGGAAAAACCAGCGCGACGCCGAACGCCGCAAAAGAAGTCAGCGTTCCCGGCATGGAGGTCAATCTGCCCAGACCTCCGCAGGTAGCTATCAGTTCAAACCATCTAATGCTTTTCAATCCACGATCACATCCCCTGTCAGGTCGTGCTCGGCTGCTTCTCTTATCCTTACCCTGACGAACTCGCCGGGCTTTAGGTTTCGCAGGTCGGGGCCGTCGATCTCTATAACGCCGTCAACATCCGGCGCCTCACGGTAGGAACGTCCCTCCGCATATCCTTCATCCAGGTCGACGTGCTCCACAAGCACGTCCAGGACCCTTCCGACGAACCTGTTCTGGCGGCGAAGAGACGCCTCTTCCTGTATCTCAACTATCCTTTTGACCCTTTCTTCCTTTTCGCTTTCGGAAACGGCTCCGGGGAAGTTCGCAGCAGGCGTCCCTTCCTCGGGATAGTACGGGAAGACCCCTACCCGATCTATTTCCATATCTTCCAGGAAATCGAGGACTTTCCGGTGATGTTTTTCAGTTTCACCCGGAAAACCGGCCATAAGCGTGGTTCGCAGGGCAAAATCAGGGTCGGCCGCACGCGCCTGCTGAAAAATTTCGCGTATCCTGTGTTCGTCAAGTCCGGGGCGATTCATAGCCGAAAGAATCTCGCCGTCGACATGCTGGACCGGTATGTCCAGATAATGAACGATACGGGAGCTTGAAGCGACAGTATCTATAAGGGTTTTGTCCACTCGGGCTGGGTGAAGGTACAGAAGCCGCAGCCATACGGAAGAAGGCAGTTCGGAGTCGAGCAGTCGCAGCAGTTCGGGGAGCCTCCCGGTCTCCGTTGTATCTGTCCCCCACGCTGTAAGGTCCTGACCCACGAGGCACAATTCTCGTGCACCCGACTCAACGAGAAGCCTCGCCGACTCCAGCACATCTTCAGGGGAAACGCTTTTCAGGGGGCCTCTTATCGAGGGTATGGTGCAATAGCTGCATCGGTTATTACAGCCCTCGCATATCTTCAGAAACCTTGTCCACGTCGGGTACCCGGGAAGCACACGGGGAGGCGTATCCGGACCGCTCAGGTCCATAGCCGAAGCAAGCGCGTCCCAATCGTTGGGACCGGCCCAGTAATCCACCAGCGGAATTTCCTTTTTCATTTCGTCGCCATAACGTTTCACCAGACACCCGACGACGGCGAGAAGCGAAAGATCTCCCGATTCCCTCAGCACCTCGAGGTCCAGTATCGCCTCAACGCTTTCTTCAACGGCGGGAGCTATGAAACCGCATGTATTGACCACTGCCGCATCCGCCTGCTCGACGTTTTCGACAAGCCTGTGCCCCGAGGCCTCAAACCTTGCCGCAAGCGCCTCGCTGTCTACCTGATTTTTGGAACAGCCAAGGCTGAGAAGAAAAATATCCATCTAATTATTGCGCCGGTTCCGGCAACCTGTCCGAGGTTCCGTCCGGCATGTAGACATAGGTGACGACCTCTCCGGGTCCTCCTGCCCTCCGGGCCTTGAGACCGTTCCATTCGACCAGGGCCGCCGAGCCGTTCCCGTAGCGCACATAGGTTTTGCTGCTTACATTGAACGTCTTGACGTCGCCCGTGCGGAGCGTGTCCTGAAACACTACCTTTTCTCCCACCGTGACCCTTGTCCAGCAGTTTCCCCTGGCCTGTATTACAAGGACATTCTTGGCGGACTGTTCCGCAGTGGCGTCTCCTGATGCGGCTTCGAGCCCCGGTATCCATGACATATCCGCCTCTGCTCCATCGTCAGCGGGTGCGGCGGCGACATCTTCTGAAACACCAGTTTCCGCAGCGAGGGTCTCCGCGCCGGGCCCGGTTTCTTTTGCGGGCTCGCTCTGTGCAACATCGGCTGAAACCACGGTTTTATTCTGAGCCGGCTGCGCTGTTTCGGCCGACGGCGAGGATGTCATCTTTTCCCTGAGTGCGTCCCTCTGCTGCCATATAAGCGTAAGCGAAAGGACAACCGCGAAAACGATGAACCCATAGACCCACATACGCGACACTTTCTGAAATCCCTTCTGCGGAGGCATGTACTCAACTGAAACGGGCCCGTCTTCATCCGCATCGCGGGGACAGATCTTTTTGTATTCAGGCAGCAGGTCAAGACCATCTACACGCAAAAGTATGGTCCTTATGAAACCCATCCTGTAGATCGACCCCGGAAGAGCCTCTATGTCCCCTTTTTCAAGCGCCTCTATGAAACTGGCCCTTATCCTGGTGATCTCGGACAAATCGTTTACGGAAAGACATTTGTTTTCTCTTCTTTTCCTTATCTCGCCGCCCAGCTCAGGAGCCGTTCTTTGAACTATCGTGTTTTCTTCATCTCTGTTCATGCTGCTCTTCCTCCCGGCAGATGTTTCTGATGGATTCAATGGCCGCAACGGGATCTTCGGATCCGAATATCGCGTTGCCGGCGACTATTACATCACAGCCGGACCGAAAAACATCACCCGCGTTGGATGGTCCCAGCCCGCCGTCCATTTCGATGAGAAAATCCAGTTTTCGGGCTACCCTCCATCTGTACAGGTCTTTTGCCTTCTCCAGTGTTTCAGGAATAAAGGCCTGACCCCCGAAACCCGGGTTCACCGACATGACCAGTACGAGATCCACCATGTGAAGGATGGGTTTCAGCCACTCTACGGGGGTAGCCGGGTTGATCGAAACCCCCGGTCTGCACCCCAGATCGCGTATTCTCTGAAGAACACGATGCAGATGCGGGGTAGCCTCTACATGCACTGTCAGTACATCGGCGCCCGTCGTCGCAAAAAGCTCCACAAAGCTTTCCGGCGGCTCAGTCATGAGATGGACATCAAGAAATGCTTCCGGGAATCCCCGTCTGCATGCGCTTACCAGCGAGGGCCCGTATGAAAGGTTGGGAACGAAATGTCCGTCCATGACGTCTAGATGCAGCCAGTCGTAATTATTTTCCAGGGCCGAGACCGACCGCCCTATAGCCAGAGGGTCGGCCGAAAGCAGCGAAGGCGCTATAAGGGGTTTACGCCTTTCGTTCACCGGTATCTGTCCTGCCATACGAATTCGCCTCCAAGATAAATGGTAACGGCGGCTTCATCCTGGTAGGGAGCATCCAGCGATACATACTGGCCCGAGGTCACTTCCTGATTGAGAAGGACCCTGGAACCGGAAGCGTCGATTATCTCTATCCGAAGCGGCATCGATTGAGCCAGCGGCGGCACCTGATAGCGTATCTGGGCCGTCTTGTTGGCTACGGGCGCCGCAGGCTGATTCTGCTGCACCACGTCCTGCGGAGCCGGCTGACCGTCATCCTGAGGCTGCAATACAATCGGGCCGGGAGCCGTAACATCCGATACAGCCTGGTCGGCCGGAACCACTTCGGTTTCAACAATTTCCTCCGGTTCGGGTTCTTCGGGTTTTTTCATCGTAGCAACCACCAGAGTAACCGCGCCACCCGGAGGCAACGTACGGCCGGGCCTGGGTTCCATGTTCATAACCATTCCCGGCGGCGTGACCTGGGTGTATTCGTACCGCACCGATCCTACGAGGAGTCCGCTCTGGCCTATGATCTGGCGGGCCACCTGTTCGCTTCGCTCCATGACATCGGGAACCGGTATGCGCCCCCCCTTGCGGGGAGGACCAAGGCTGACCAGCATGTCTATCCTTCTGGACTGCGGAACCATGGCGGGCGCCGCCGGGCTCTGGGCCACCACCACGCCCGCGGGCCTGGCCTCGCTGTGTATTCTTACTATGTCTCCCACCTCGAAGCCGTCGTCCTTCAGTTTCATTACGGCCTGGCTGTATTCCATTCCCCTGACGTCGGGAACGGGATTACGATCTCCTCCACGACTGACCTTGAGTATGAGTATCTTTCCCTTTTTGACCCTGGTCCCCGCTTCGGGCCACTGGGACACCACCATACCCGCGGGCTGGAGAGAATCGACCTTGTCGATTCTGAGGAGCAGGCCCATACGTTCGGTGAGCCCGGCGGCCTCTACTACCGACATTCCCTCGAGCCCGGGTACGGCCACGTCCCTGCCGCCGAAGAATATAGTATAGAAAGCAACGATTCCCGAACCCACTATGACCAGTACAACTATAAGAAGCGTTATCTTGAACAGTTTCTGCATAGGTTCTCCTCCCGGGAGCGCTTGATCAGAACGGCCATATAAAAACCGTCGAGCCACGGCAATCCGGGCCAGATATAGTAGCCCCAGGGCCGGCCGCGACGCACATAATGATAGGTGTTGCCAAGCGGCATTTCAACAAGGTTCCGGTCGCGTTCCAGAACGGACGCCACAACCTGTTCGTTTTCCTGCCTGAAAAGACTGCATGTGGCGTATACGATCACGCCGCCGGGTCCGATAATTTCGGCCGCCCGGTTCAACAGCGCCTGCTGCTGAGACTGCATATTGGCGATCCTGTCGGAGGTCAACCGCCACCGGCCGTCGGGGTGTCTCGCCCACGTGCCGCTTCCGGAACATGGAGCGTCGAGCAGAATCATGTCGGGCGTGCGCCGGGGCTCCAGGTTAAGAGCGTTTCCGCGTTTGAAAAACACTCTGTCTTCCGGCATGTCAAGTCTTGCCATTTCCCTGCGGGCCGCAGCCATCCTGCCCTCGGACAGATCCCACGCCTCGATCTCTGTATCGGGTAGGGACCCGGCTATCTGTCCCGTCTTGATACCGCGCCCGCAGCACATGTCAAGGAACATGCCTTTGGGCGCCACCGACGCCGCTATGCGGCCGAGTATCATCGACGACTCCGACTGAGGAGTTACCACACCCTGCCTGAAGGCCCTGAGGTCCGGGGGGTGCAAGCTGGACGCCAGGCGGATGGAATCAGGAACAAGAGCTGACTCCCACGCCCTGAGGCCGCCTGCGACCAGATCGGAAACCGTTTTTGTCCTGTCGACTCCGGGAGAAACGCGAAGCGATACGAACGCCTTCATGGAAACAAGGCGAACCAGCTTTCCGGTTTCCTCCCGACCCCAGGAGTTCTCCCAAATGGCGACGGCCCATCCAGGTATGCCCCGCGCAAGGGCCTGGTCTTTCGGGTTTTTACTTTTGAGCATTTTTTCAAGCATTGAGGGCCCTTCGGACCCGGCTCTTCTGAGTACCGCGTTGACCATTCCCGCATCTTTTGGGGAATTCCGACGCTTCACGTAATCGACCAGAGCATTGACCAGCGGGCCGCTCTCAAAATTGCGCAGTTCCGTTACACCCGCTATGCCCATAACGATGGCGTCGCCCGTTTCGGGTTTCAGGTTGCCAAGCGAGCGTCCAGTCATTTTCTTGGCCATGTACCGCCACAGGGAAGCCCTGCGGAGGGCGGCGTATACGAGTGTGGCGGCCAGAGTACGTTCGGCGTCAGGCAGATCGGCCGTTCTCTTGCGGATGGCCTCGCTGGCGAAATGACCTCGATTAACGTCTCTCCATATTAAAAGAGCCGTCTCGATGCCTCTCATCTAATCAAGGACCTCGACAACGGTCTCGCCTTTCGACGGAGAGGTATAGATAAACAGCTCAGCGGGAAGCACTACCCGCATACCCATAATGGAGGCGGGACGGCTTCGAGTCTCCACTCCGGTGACCCTGAGGTTCTCGACATCTGTCGCCGTAGTTACGTATTCCTGTACGTATCTGCTGGAAAGCGGCCCCAGCAGGTGGGCGGCCAAAAGCGCTACGATCACCGTAAGGATGTTCAGATTTCCTGTAAGAAAAAGCAGGAGAATAAACAGGAGCGCCGAGAGTGTGTTGGTCACTACGACAGTAGTGCCGCACCTGGGGTGTACCGCCAGCCGCCGTTCTCCACCCTGCAGTCTTGCGAGGCCCTCTTTGGCGGCGTCAAGGGCCATTTTCGGGTTGATGGGCGCGCCGATCGAAAAACCGTTCCTGTACGCCATTCCGGTAACCGGCATCGGACCCAGCCTCGACTCCAGGACATGGATCGTGGCGTGCTCCAGCGCGTGGTTCCTGCGCACATCCCGATCCACAAGTATCCTGAACAGTTCCCTCGGCCCCAGTATCAGCCATACGAACGAGCGGGCTGCGAAACCCAGCGGTATAAGCACCAGAAAAAACAGGAAAAAGGCAAAAAGCAGGAGCCCCAGCCAGGGAATCAGAAAAAGGAGCACAAGCGCGAGCACAAGAAACGGCATCGAGGCTTCATCCTCTCCACAAAAAATAGGGGCGGCCCTGGGTCGGGCCACCCTCAATAGTACCCCATATCAGCGGATTGCTGTCCCGCGGAAAAGTCTTTTCGGCCTAGTCGCTTCTCATGCCCCGCAGAAGCACAAGCCTGAGAAGCTGCACGGCGGCCATTACCGTAGCCGCAACGTAGGTCAGAGCAGCCGCATTCAGAACCGCCCTTGCGCCGCCTATCTCGTCGGAGGCAAGCAAACCCGAGCCGCCAAGTATCTTAAGAGCCCTGCTGCTTGCGTCCAGTTCAACGGGAAGCGTTACCAGGTGAAAGACAAGTACTCCCAGAAAGACCAGTATTCCTATGTCCATTAGCGGAGGCCAGCCGAAAAGGAACCCCAGAAAGAACAGGGGAAAGGCCGCACCGGAGCCCAGCGACGCCACGGGAACGATGGCGTTTCTGAGTTTAAGCGGAACATAAGAGCGTGCGTCCTGAATGGCGTGTCCGGCCTCATGCGCAGCCACGCCTATGGCCGCTATACTCCTGCTGTCGTAGACCCCCTCCGAAAGCCGGAGGACCTTGGCTTTCGGGTCGTAATGGTCTGTCAGATTCCCCCGAACACGTTCAACGGGAACCGCCTGCAGGCCGTTATCGTCGAGTATCTTTCTTGCCGCTTCCCTGGCCGTGAGGCCTTCGCGGGCATACACGGCGCTGTATCGTCTGTAGGCTCCCTTTACCTTTGACTGGGCCCAGACCGCAAGTATCAGAGCCGGGATAAGCAAAAGAAACGTCGGGTCAAAAAAGAACGGGTACATCATCCCAGTCACCTCCATTTACACTGCCTTGCCATTGCCGGCGAGCGTATTGTATCTAAAGAACGAATATAAATCAATATTGGTCAGGAAATGGAATAGTAGAACTCCCTGATACCTTCAGCGACCCTTTCCTGTTCTTCGGGCAATATCTCCGGAAACATGGGAAGCGCCAGCACTTCAGCGGTCAGGCTCTCGGCTACGGGGCATTCGCCTTTCCCGTAGCCGAGAAACGCGAAACAGGGCTGAAGATGGAGCGCCAGAGGATAATAGACTCTTGTCACTATACCCTTTTCCTTCAAAAAGCCCTGAAGCTCATCCCTGCGGCTGCATCTGATCACGTATTGATGATAGATATGGCGGCCGCCCTCGGTCTCGACAGGCGGCGACACGAATTCAGCAAGACCCTTTTCCGCGAACAGCAATCCGTACCGTTCCGCCGCCAGACGCCGTTCGTCGTTCCACTCCTCGAGATGCCTCAGGCGAACCCTCACTATCGCGGCCTGCAAGGCGTCGAGCCTGCTGTTGAGACCCACCTCGTCGTGAAAATATTGCACTCCCGAGCCGTGAACCCGAAGGCTCCGGAGCCGCGTCGCCAGTTCTGCGTCGCCGGTCGCAACCATACCCGCGTCACCGTATGCACCGAGATTTTTGGTGGGGAAAAAGGAATAGCAGCCGATAGTCCCGACCGACCCCGCCTTTTTCAGCTTCCCATCTATGGTCCTCGACGCGCCGAAGGCCTGCGCACAATCTTCCACGATCGCAACTTCACTGCCTTCCGCCATGGCGGTCATTTCCTCTACCGACGCCATCTGACCGAAAAGATGCACCGGCAATATTGCGCGCGTTGCAGGCGTTATCTTCGATCGGACGGATTTGGCCGAGATGTTGCCGCTATCCATTTCGACATCTGCGAAAACGGGCCTGGCGCCCAGCCTGGTTATGCAACTGGCGGTGGCGAAAAAACTGAAGGGAGTCGTAATCACTTCGTCCCCGGGCCCCACTCCCAGCGTCATCAACGCCAGAAGCAGCGCGTCGGAACCCGATGCGCATCCCACTGTATTCTCGATCCCGAGATATGCGGCCGTTTCGGCCTCCAGGGTCTCGACTTCCGGACCCAGAATGAAATGCTGGCTTTCGAGCACCCTTGTAACGGCTTCACGTATCTCGGGCGCCACGCGCCTGTAGTTTCGCTTGAGATCAAAGGACGGCAAAACCGGCGTAGTCATATCGTGTTGTCCCCTTTCGGCGTGTATGAAAAATACCTGGTCGAGCATTTTGTATCTGTAGTCATTTTCCCACGAAACCACAGGTATGTGGAGAAAGTCACCGATGAAACCAGGCCTGGTTCAGGCATCGCCGGCTCCGGATAATACAGGTGCGGCGGTCCCGGCCGCCGCACCTGTATTTCAGTATCGGAAACAGGGTACAGAAAAACCCTATTTTTCGGGATTGCTGAGATCGTATAGAGAGAGCTTGAGATGCTCCCTCATCAGGTCGACCGCAAGATCGGCTTCCCTGTCCTTGAACGCCTGGACTATACCCTTGTGCTGAATGACGCTGGGGTTGTCTTCTATATCATAAAAGGGATCGTAAAACACGACGTAGGCGTTGGTGCGGGCAAGAATGTTCTCCACATACTCGGAGAGCACCCTGTTGCCGCTGGAATCGGCTATCACCTTGTGGAAGGTTTCGTTGACCTCCAGGTACAGCTCGAGGTTCTTTTCCTCAAAGGCCCTCTCTTCCTCTATTATCGTGTCCTCCAGCCTTCTGATGTTTCGTTCGCTTATGCGTCCCGCAGCGATCCTTGTCGCAAGGCACTCCAGTTGTTCCCTTACGACATATGTGTCCTCCATCTCCCGCCTTGTTGGAGACGCAAGACGCGCGCCGCTGTTCGGTATGATAAGGACCAGCCCTTCACTGGCAAGTCTTCTCAGGGCCTCCCGCACGGGTGTACGGATAACTCCCATTTCAACGGCTATGTTCACCTCGGGAAGACGCTGCCCCGGCTTAAGGTTCTTTGTAATAATGCGATGCCGGAGTTCCTGGTACACGTAATCCGCTGAGGTAGTGTACAACCTCGGCTCCATTATCATTGTTTGACTTCCTCCTTGGCTTCACTCTTTAGACCCTGTCTTATTGTTCGAAACTGTTTTTTGAAATACATGAATACATGTATTCTATCATAGGCTTTGCTCACCTACAAAGACATCATCCCTGAAGAGCGTATACTGTTACTACGACGCCAAAGGCGGACACGAAGCCACTGGAGGGTTTTCATGCGTTTCATAGTTCTTGTTCTGTGTCTTTCGACACTCGTACTGTACGGCAGGGCAATCGCCGGCCTCTGGGCGTATTTCATAGGTAACGGCAGACCCGACATGATAGTTACGGGGCTCGCTTCAGGAACGGCCGCCGCCCTGGTCGCCATACTGCTCTGGAAAAAGCACATGAAACATATTTTCGGGGAACAACCCCCCGGCGAAAACGAAAGGTGAAGATGAATCGCTCAGGGTCATCTGCCTGTCAGACAGAAACCGCAGACCAAGTTCTATCATTTCGCCGGCTTTGTCACGGAGCCGCCGGTAGGAGTGTTTTCTCTCGCGGGCGCAGACCTTGGCGTCGCCGCCGCAGATGACGCAGCGTCTGGAAGGCATTCCCAGCAGACTTCGGCTCACAGAGCCCGATGACGTCAGAACATCTATGTCCAGCACTCTTCCCCATTCCAGGTAATTCTCCCAGGCCGCGCAAAATCGTTTAACATCGGTTTCCCCAACCCCTGAAAAAGACATCAACGAGGCTGCTCCCGCGCCGTTATCCATGAAGACGACTGTTCCGGGAGGGCGCCCTATGCCAGCGAAGGCCTTTTCTATCCAGCGGGTCACCCCTTCGATCAACGTTCCGTCACCCTCGATGTTTTTGGGAAACCCCGGAACGTTGAGAGTCGTCTGAACTACAACGCGGCATCGATCCAGCATTCCTCGCTG
>CAZBLL010000013.1:0-14140 GCA_964492625.1 uncultured Synergistaceae bacterium | reverse complement strand
TCGGTGGGCCAGGAAAAACTTCCGCATCTGCTGGTGGCGGGGACGTCCGGTTCAGGTAAAAGCGTCTTCGTTTCTTCCTGCATAACCGAACTCTGCTATGCAAGGACACCCGATGAACTGCGTCTGTTACTCATAGACCCCAAGCGAGTGGAGATGAAGATTTTCGAATCGCTTCCCCATAACCTTGTTCCTCCTGTGGTTGATCCCAAACAAGCCGTGCACGCATTGGGATGGACCATAAGAGAAATGGAGAAGCGATATGAAATGTTCGCGCAGGCGCGGGTAAGGAACATCCGAACCTATAACGCACGCGCTCTTCCGATAGACCGCCTTCCGTATCTGGTCATCGTTGTCGACGAACTTGCGGACCTGATGTTTACCGCACCAAAGGAAGTGGAGGACTATATCTGCCGCCTGGCCCAAATGGCGCGGGCCACAGGTATACATCTCATACTTGCTACACAGAGACCCTCCGTAAACGTGGTGACGGGGCTCATCAAGGCCAATATTCCCGCCAGGGTTGTCTTCACGCTTCCGTCGCAGACGGATTCACGGACCGTAATCGATGTCGCCGGCGCAGAAAAGCTGCTTGGTAACGGGGATATGCTGTTCCTTTCGTCGCGTTCCCCGAAACCCGTAAGGGTCCAGGGACCACTCGTAGACGAACAATCGATCCATGCCTTTATCCAGTATCTTCTGGCGCTTTTTGGTGAGGCCGAACACATCGACATGGACGCCGGGAATGGTTCCGACGGCGCAGGCGGGGCCGTTCATCTTGACGACCCGTTGCTTGAGCAGGCGGTAAACGTCGTTATGCAAACCGGTATAGCTTCGGCAAGCAGGATCCAGCGGCAACTGAGGGTAGGCTTCACAAGGGCGGCCCGACTTGTGGACACAATGGAACAGCTTGGAGTAGTAGGACCCCAGGATGGTTCCAAACCAAGGGAAATACTGGTCGATGAAGACGAGGCCCTCGGCATCCTGAAAGATTCACTCGACTGACAATGACCGACGGATACAGTGTCACCCTGGAGCAACCGCCCACAACCGGAATACGGGTAACGACTCCTGGATCGTTTGAACACTGTTTTCTGGTTGCGGGCGGCGCCCGTCCCGAACCATCCTGGCTGAGCCGGACAACCGAAGGATATCGTGTATGGGCCGTTGACAGGGGAGTGGGGTATTGCCGAATGGCGGACGTTCGCCCCGAAACTGTTGTAGGGGATATGGACAGTGTTTCAGAAAGCGATTTGCAATGGGCCCGGGATAACGGCGCCCGGCTCCTGCGCTACCCTTCTGACAAAGACCTCACCGACCTGCAACTGACGCTCAGACATATTGGCGAGACGGGTCAACGGGTTTTCGCGTTTGTGGCGGGCGGATGGGGAGGACGATTAGATCATGCTATCTGCAACTGCCGCTCTCTGATCTGGGCGCAACGACAGGGGTTGATAGCGGGAGGTTGCCTCATCGGGCCAGACGAATTCCTGCTGATAATGCAGGGCCCGGATAGATGCAGTCTTTACGCCGTACCGGACGATACAATCATATCCCTGCTTCCTTTTTCCGAACCATGCAGGGGCGTCTCGCTCTCGGGCGCCCGGTGGGAACTGAAAGACAGGGACCTTTCCCTGTTCGACCCCTATACAATAAGCAACAGAATGGTGGGAACGGAGGGTAAAACGAGCGGAACGCTACTTTCGTTCAGATCTGGATGGCTGGGTTTGTATATGTTTATGGATTTCTGATAAAAAAAGAAGGGCTGTATCAGACAGCCCTTTTGATATTGCCGGAACGAAGACACCTGGTGCATATTTTCATCCTTCTTGTTTCTCCTCCGCCCATATCCACCCTGACGGACTGAAGGTTGATGTTCCAGCGCCTTTTCGTATGACGGTTGGAGTGGCTGACGTTGTTACCTGTAGCCGAACCTCTTCCGCAGCAATCACAAACTCTGGCCATGATTATTCCTCCTTGCAAACCCGGCAAAAGTCAAACTTATGAGATTCTACCACGGTTACGGCACATACAGCAAGAGCAATATGGCGATTAGTTTTCAAACGGAAAAGGGAGATGTGTTATGGGTTTTACTCAAAACATGGAAAAACTTCAGGAGATCATAAGCGTTCTTGACGAAGGAAAAATACCGCTGGAAGAGGCCATGGCGCTATTCGAAGAGGGAGTGACCATAGTAAAAGCATGTCGCGATTATCTGGAAGACACCCGCCAGAAGATCGAACTCCTTGATCCCGATCGACCTGGAGAAGAAGGAGATCCCTGGGATCCTCTCAGCGAAACAGAAGGCCAATCATGACGACGCAGGGATCTTTGCGGTCATATGCCGAAATGGTCGGCATTTTCAATGTTGCTCTCGAAGCTCTTTGCCGGGTCCGGCCACCCGCTTTTCCGCCAAAGCTCTGGGAATCAATGACATATTCACTCCAGGCTGGTGGAAAAAGGATCAGGCCCGCTCTTTGCCTGCTGACAGGCCAAAGTTTTGGAGTTTCACCCGATAGGCTGATGCCCATGGCTCTTGCCCTGGAGATGATCCATACGGCTTCACTGATACACGATGACCTGCCGGCCATGGATGATGACGCGCTTCGAAGAGGAAGGCCCACCAATCATGTCGTATTTGGAGAGGCGATGGCCACCCTCGCAGTAGATTCCCTGCTTATGTGGTCCGGGTCGCATGCGGCCAGAGATCTTGTTGCCAGGTCCTCTTTCAGCGCGCACAATGTATTGAAGTCCGTCACCGTTCTCCTGGACTGCGCCGGCCCGGGAGGGATATGCGGCGGCCAGGTCCTTGATATCGATGAGAGTCCAGCGACCGATAAGGTATCCTATCCCTTGAAAGTTGCCGCCGCCAAGACAGGGGCGCTCCTGCGTTCTTCGGTCCTGGCGCCCGCCATACTGTGCGACGCCAATAATTCAGAACTGAAGGCCTTTTCCCGTTTTGGGGTATATTCCGGCGTGGCTTTTCAGATAGCGGATGACGTTCTTGACATGACCGGTTCCAGCGAAAGCCTCGGGAAAACCCCCGGAAAGGACAGCGCCCGGGGTAAGCCCACCTTCGCAAGCGTTCTTGGACTTGTACAGGCCATGGCCCTTGAAAAGCGATTCTGGAGCAAAGCGCGCCAATCTCTGGCAAGCCTCGACAGAGACGTCCGCCCGATTCTCGAACTGGTCGAGGCGCTCCAGAACAGGACAAAATAGAAGAAAGGTAATGAATACCTTATGAGCGTTCTTGATAGTGTCGAAAACTATATGTCCCTGGGTGATCTCGACCGGGAACAGCTCCTGGAGCTGGCTTCCGACCTCCGGCGACGTATCTGTGAAGTTGTACTTGAAAACGGAGGACATCTGGCCTCTTCTCTTGGCTCCGTTGAAATCATACTGGCCATGCTGCGTGTTTTCGACCCGCTGCAGGACCGCATAGTTTTTGACGTGGGACATCAGGCGTACGCCTACAAGATACTCACGGATCGAAAACAGCGTTTTCCCACAATAAGGCAATGGGACGGCCTCAGCGGATATCCCGACCCTTCGGAAAGCCCGTTTGACCATTTCAACGCAGGTCACAGCAGCAAATCGCTTTCAGCCGCGCTGGGCTTTGCAAAGTCCCGGGATATCCTCCAACAGAACCATCACGTCGTTGCGCTTATTGGAGACGGCGCGATACTAAACGGTGTGGCCCTGGAAGCACTTAACAATATCAAGGAGGCAAACACCAGGATAATATGCGTTCTTAACGACAATCAGATGGCTATAAACAGAAGAGTCGGCGGAATGGCGGACCATATAGCTCGTCTGAGCGTTCACCCCGCGTACAAGAAGCTGAAGGATGTAATAAAACATCAGTGCAACGTCATTCCGGGAGGAGAGGGTATCGAAGAAGCCCTTATCCGGGCGCGACATTCCATCAAGGGCATCCTGCAGCCCTCGAATATGTTCGAGGAGATGGGGTTCAGTTACTGGGGGCCTTTCGACGGTCACGATACGCTGGAGCTGGAAAAGATTTTCGATTTCGCCAAACGCTATGAAAAACCACTGTTAATCCACGTACGAACAAACAAGGGGCAGGGATACGAACCGGCGGAGAAACGTCCCGAGTTCTATCATGGCGTTTCTCCAGCAAGTGCGAGCAGCCCCCCACAGGCCTGCTCTTCATCCTGGAGCAGGGTAATGGCCGATGAAATAGAGGTCCTTGCGTCCGAGGACAAAAGAATAGTTTGCCTTACTGCCGCCATGAAGGAAGGCGGAAAACTCCAGAAATTCGCTGAACGTTTCCCTGAAAGGTTTTTTGATGTAGGAATCGCGGAGGCCCATCTGCTAACCTATGCTGCGGGCATGGCCGCAGCCGGGCTTAGACCGGTGGTCTCAATATATTCCACCTTCCTCCAGCGAGCTATGGACCAGCTAGTTCATGACATCGCCATGCAGCGACTGCCTGTCATTCTGGCCGTAGACCGCGCCGGTCTCGTGGGAGAGGATGGTGAAACACACCACGGCGTCCTGGATATTGCATGGGCCTCATCGATCCCCCATCTGGGTGTGGCCTCGCCGAGAGACGCGGTAGACATGCGTTTCATGCTACGGAAGTCTGTGGACCTGGCTGTTCCTCAGATAATCCGTTTTCCCCGGGGCGAGGCTCCTTCAACTCTTTTCAGACCCCCGGAATCCTGCCCGTATCCATGGGGAACGGCCGAGACGCTTGCTCAGGGAGAAACCTGGGGCATTGCCGCCTGTGGCTCCACTGCTCCGCTTGCAATGCGTGTGAGAGAACAATGCTGCAGGGAATCACTTGAACCCCCTGCGGTCATAGACCTCAGGTTTCTCAAACCCCTTGATCTTGAATGTATGGACAGACTGCTAGGGAACCTGAACCTGCTTGTTGTCCTGGAAGAGGGGGCAATTGAGGGAGGAGTGGGGCAGAAATTGTCCTCAAGGGCAAATCAGAAGGGTTTGCCCTGCCGGGTCGAGGCTGTGGGTATTCCCGATTTTTTCGTACCGCACGGGAAGCGAAGCCGGCAATGGTCCTATTGCGGGCTTACTCCGGAAAAGGTGGTGGATCTGTATAAAGCATTCGCAAAGGGAAAGGCTGGATCTGCTGCTCGTCAGACAGGGATTAGCTGAAACTCGCACCAGAGCCCTGGCGATCATCATGTCGGGCGACGTAATGGTCGACGGTTCAGTCCAGACCAAATCGGGAACGCAGGTGTTACCAGACGCCCGAATAACTGTCAAAAGCAGCCGGGAGGCTGATTGGGTCAGCCGTGGAGCCTACAAGCTGATCCGGGGAATTGAAGTGTTCGATATCAACGTTTCAGGAAGAACCTGTCTGGACGTAGGCGCTTCTACCGGGGGCTTTACGGAGGTTCTCCTGCATCACGGCGCGAAAAAGGTCTTTGCCGTTGACGTGGGTTATGGCCAGCTAGCCTGGAAGCTGCGTAACGACTCCAGGGTTATCGTGCTCGAAAGGACCAACGCCCGTCATCTTTCGGGCCAACATACCGGCGAAGCTGTATATTTCACTACAATAGATGTTTCTTTTATTTCTCTGCGTTTGATACTTCCGGTAGTGGAGACATTGATCCAGCATCCCGGTTATTGTCTTGCGCTGGTTAAACCGCAATTCGAGGCCGGGCGCAAGAACGTTGGCAAAAAAGGCGTTGTAAGGGACCCGGTAATTCACGCTGCTGTACTGGAGGACCTGATGCGTTTTATTTCCCTGGGAACCTCCATGCGTGTCCTCGGATTAACTCATTCTCCCATCAGGGGACCGGAAGGAAATATAGAATTCCTGTGCTATCTTTCTAATGAAACAATCGAAACATCTGGTTCAACCAAAATAGACATTGACGGCGTGGTTTCTGCTGCTCATGATGGGACCACCTTTTCCTGCTGAAGGGAGCCGGTGAATTGTGACTGTAAAAGTCGGTATGATCGTCAATACTCAGAAATCGGAAGCGGTGGAGCTCGCCGAAAACCTGCTCCGATGGGGAAGGTCGGAGGGGGTTCATCTGCACCTTCCTTCTCATGAGGCGCACGTTCTCGGCGAACCCGACTTTAACGACCGGGAATGGAAAGAAACTGTCGATATGGCCATTGTCCTTGGTGGAGACGGCACATTTCTGCGGGCCGCACGCTACGTTACCGGCTATCCAATTCCCCTGTACGGGATAAACGTCGGACATCTGGGTTTCCTGTCGTGCGGTAACGTACGGAAAGCAGAACAAGACATTACAAGAATACTGAAAGGCGAGCACACCGTTCAGAAACGTTCTCTGCTGAGGGGCGTCGTCACTCGCGGAGACAGACGTAAGCATGAACTTTACGCACTGAACGACCTTGTCATAAGCAAGGGACCCTTTGCCAGGGTCATCTCAATAGAAATCACCATAGGCGATAAGCCGCTGAACATTCTTCACGCAGACGGCATACTGCTCTCTACGCCGACCGGTTCAACAGCCTATGCTCTTTCGGCCGGAGGCCCCATAGTTCCCCCACATGTACCCTGTATGATTCTTGTACCCATCTGCGCGCATACCCTCTATTCGAGACCCATGATCCTTGGTGAAGAGGATGTCGTAACACTTTCCCCGCAGGGACAGCACAGGGAAATAATGCTGACACAGGATGGGCAGCTGGGTTACGAACTTCTGCCGGGCGATCATATCCATGTTTCGCTTTCCCGGGATAAATTTGTCGAAGTAATAACTCTTCCCGAAAATGAATACTATTCTCTCCTGAAGGAAAAATTTCGCTGGGGACACAGCAAACGAGAGGAAGGCGGGGACTGACTTCATGCTCGAGGAACTGCACGTTTCGAATATCGGCGGTATTCGTTCGGCTTCCCTGAAATTCCGCGAGGGTCTTGTGGTGATTACAGGTGAAAGTGGAGCCGGGAAAAGCAGTCTTGTTCGTGCGCTGGAACTGGTAAGCGGCAAAAGGGCCCAGAGCGCGCTTATCAGGTCAGGGGCCGGAGAAGCCGAAGTACAGGCTGTTCTCGGAATGGATTCGGTCCCTGGCCTTTCCGAAGAACTCCAGCCACAGGAGGGAACGATGGTCGTCAACCGGATATTGGCGAGAAATGGCCGCGCCCGCACATACATCCAGAACAGGCCGGCCCCTCTGAACCTGCTCACTGAATCACTCAATGGCGAGATGGCCATCC
This sequence comes from uncultured Synergistaceae bacterium, assembly GCA_964492625.1. Lineage (GTDB taxonomy): Bacteria > Synergistota > Synergistia > Synergistales > Thermovirgaceae > CAZBLL01. The sequence continues at coordinate 6,963 of CAZBLL010000013.1, read as the reverse complement.
AGAGCCAGTTCGCCCAACTGGAACTGCTGGAACCATCGAAACAGCTTGATCTTCTGGACGACAGCGGCGGAGAGGCCATACATGAAACAAGAAGAACACTCCAGAAATCGGTTTCCGAAGCCATAGACATTGAAAGGGAACTACATCACTTTGAGCGGAAACGACAGGAAATCGAATCACTCTACGGTGATACCGAGGATATAGTACGGAAAGCTCTGTCTCTTTCGATCTATCCGGGATGTGAAGAACAATGGGAAAAGGAACTTTCCGGCATGACTGCGCAGTTGCAGTCGGCCCGCAAAGTCCGTTCGCTTGTTGACCGCCTTAACGGAGGAGCTGCGGAAGAGGGGCTCCTTGGGGAACTTGAAACAGTTTTCCGCGACCTGTCCCACATGACGCCGCAGCAGAACCGCAAGGAGATCGATGAACTGTGCGATTCCGTGCTTCGGGGCATACAGACGATAACTGAGCGTACCTCGCATATTTTCGATCAGGATGACCTTGAATCGAAAGAGAACGCAAGGGACGCTCTTGAGTCAAAACTGGGATCTATCAGAAAAATGAAAAGACGCGTCAAGGTTGATACCGCAGAAGAGCTCCTTGATTTTGCCACCCGGGCGCGAGATGATCTGAAATGGCTTCAGGAAAGCAGAGTATCTCTTCAGAAACTCCAATCGGAATCCGCAAGGCTCCGCCGGGAAGTTACCGGACTCGCCAAAACGCTTCGTACCCAGCGGACTGAAGCCGCCGCCGATTTTGAGACAAAGATCAACAGCTCCATGTCGCGCATGGCCATGGAAGACGCCAGGTTCTGTGTATCGATGGAGCCCCTGCCCAAGGTAAGACATCATGGAGCCGATGACGTCTCCTTTCACCTTGCATCAAAAGACCAGATACGGGGCCCCGTTTCCAAGGTGGCTTCCGGGGGCGAACTCAGCCGTATACTTCTTTCGATACAGGTCTCCGCTTCGGATCAGATGTTGCCGGCGGTGCTTGTGTTCGATGAAGTGGAGGCGGGGCTTGGCGGCAGGGCGGCGGTTCTAGCGGGTGAAACTTTGCGAACCCTCTCCAGAAGGTGTCAGGTTATACTCGTTACTCACGAGGCCTCCATAGCTTCGCTTGCGGATCAGCATTTTCAGGTTGAGAGGGATGGCGAACTCACAAAAGTGTCCGAGGTGGAAGGAACCGAAAGGGTCTGCGAAATCGCCCGGATGCTGGCGGGCGACAAATACGCGCCCGAGGCTATCGAGCACGCAAGGTCACTCCTTGCGAACGCCTCAGGGGTAACGGCTTCGGAAACTCTCTGATCCCACAAGAGGTCTTAAGCTCGTGGGTTTTACAACGCCTTTTTATGGTATAATTCGTTTCCGGGTGTGCTGATGACCCGCAGTTTTCTGCATGTCTACAGGCGCATCCATACGCACGGGACGGGTTTCAAGCGCTGCCAAGCCGCCCGAATCCCGGCGGAAGGAGGAAAACGAATGTACGCAGTAATGGAAACAGGTGGCAAACAGTACAGGGTAGCAGCTGGCGACAGGCTCCGTATCGAAAAGATCAACGCACAGCCAGGTGATGCGGTGAAATTCGACAAAGTCCTTATGGTTACCGCCGACGACCGGGTTTCCGTAGGTAAGCCGTACCTGTCAGGTGCAAGCGTTACGGGAGAGGTTCTGGAACAGGGACGGGATAAAAAAATACTTGTCTTCAAATACAAGAACAAGTCGAAACAATCCCGTAAACTTACGGGCCATCGGCAGTCGTTTACGGATATACTCATCAACGACATAGCGTTCAAGGCCTAAACGCCTGAGGGCGATATGACGGAGATCACGATAAACCGCAAGGGCAACATTATTTCGGGTATCGAGGTTTCCGGGCATTCAGGGTACGCCGAAGAGGGTTTCGATATTGTTTGTGCAGCCCTTTCAACACTTATGCAGACACTTGATATCGGCCTTGATCAGGTAACCGGCGTTGGATCGTTTTCAACTGAAAGAAACGATGTCAGTGGATATATGGCCTGCCGATGGGATCCGTTCGATCCCTCATATCAGGCAGGGGGACAAACACTCGTTCATTCCGTTGTTCTGGCTATGAAAGCAATAGCCGGAACATATCCGGAGAACGTACATATTTCGGAGGTGGATGCAAGTGACCTTCTTTAATCTGCAGTTATTCGCCCACAAAAAGGGACAGGGTAGCAGCGCCAACGGCCGGGACAGTATTTCGAAGAGACTTGGCGTCAAGCGGTCCGATGGCCAGAGTGTAAGAGCGGGGAGTATCATTATCAGGCAGAGGGGCACAAAATATCATCCCGGCGTCAACGTCGGGAAGGGCAAGGATGACACCCTGTTCGCCCTGACGGACGGGAAAGTCCGTTTTCAGGAAAAAGCAGGCAGGAAATTCGTAGCTATCGAAACGTTGAGCGCCTGATCCTGACGGCTTGGCTGTAACAGTGGTATTTTTTCAGGGCCTGAGTTTATCTTGGGCCCTGTTTTTCATTCCCTAGGAGGCGTTTTCTGTTTGAAGTTTGTTGATCTGGCTACCATTACCGTTTCAGCGGGAAAGGGTGGCAATGGATGTCTCAGTTTCAGGAGAGAAAAGTTCGTACCAAGGGGAGGCCCTGACGGAGGAGACGGCGGCAAGGGTGGAGACATTTTCCTTGAAGCCACGCCCCGGTTGCAGACACTTGCCGATTTTCAGTATCGCAGGCGATTTCTGGCCGAAAACGGGACTAACGGCCAGGGAAAAAACCGCTTCGGTAAAACCGGCGATGATCTTTGCATCCCAACTCCCTGCGGAACACTCGTTTACGATGTGAAAACCGGCAAACTGCTCGCGGACCTCTCAGTCCCCGGAGACAGGCTGCTTACGGCGGCTGGCGGCCGGGGAGGCAGGGGTAACGCGCGGTTCAAGACCTCTGGACGAAGAGCGCCCCGTTTCTCTGAAAAAGGACTGGAAGGAGAAAGCCGGATAGTCAGGCTGGAGCTCAAGCTTCTTGCCGATGTCGGACTTGTAGGGTTTCCCAATGCGGGCAAATCCACTCTCCTTGGAGCCATGTCAAGCGCCGACCCGCAAACAGGGGCCTATCCGTTCACGACCCTTACTCCCAATCTGGGTATTCTCGAAAGTGAAACCGAACGAATAGTTCTAGCGGATCTGCCCGGTCTTATAGAGGGCGCTCACAGGAACAGAGGGCTTGGACATACTTTCCTCCGGCATATCGAAAGAACAAGGATTCTGGCCTATGTTCTCGACGCCGACCCCTCGCTGGGAGAAAACGAGGGAGTGCTCAGGCAATGGGAAACGCTCCGTGACGAATTTAAAGCCTACAAGCCCGGCTTGCTGAATCTGCCCTCCGTAGCGATACTCAACAAGGCGGATCTTCTTGATGAAGACGGCCAGAGGCGACTAGATCAGTTATCGAACCCCTTCGCTTCCAGAAATGTGCCGGTTTTCATTACAAGCGCAAAGACAGGACGCGGTGTTCAGATGCTTGTAGAATATCTTGCGGAGACCTTTAAAACTGTTCCAAGAGAGGTCAGAGCCGGACGTACGTTTATTATCCCCGAGGACGATGAAGCTGTTCATGTGCGTAATCAGCCCGTGGATATCCGAAAGGTGGACGAAGGATACAGAATAGTCCACGCCGGACTGGAAAACGTCGTAAAAAAATATCAGTTCGATCAGGAAGAGGCCATCAGCCGTTTTGCGCATCTGCTCAAACATTACAGGGTGGATAAGCTTCTTTTTGAAAACGGGGCAAAACCGGGCGACACAGTATTTATAGGAGCCATGGAATTTGATTTCGTTCCGGATGAAGAAGGCTTCGAAACAGAGGCCGAAAGAGGAGAGTAGACAGTCTATGCCCATGCAGTCTTCGGAAGGTCTGGGGAAAAGAAAAATCGGTATTATGGGCGGGACCTTCGACCCTGTTCATTACGGGCATCTTGTAGCCGCCGAAGAGGCTTATTTTTCACTGGGCCTTTCCGAGGTTATCTTTGTTCCTACTGGGGATTCTTTTCACAAAGAGGACCTTCCCGTTTCTCAAGTGGAACACCGCTACAACATGACGATGCTGGCAACGCTTGATAACCCCCATTTCAGACTATCGAGGATAGAGATCGAAAGAAAGGCTCCAAGCCATACGGTGGACACTCTCAGGGAAATGAGGCACTGGTTTTCCCCCAACGGCGTCTGTTTCCATTTTATCACCGGGCTGGACGCTGTTCTCAACATAGCCTCCTGGAAAGAGCCGGAAGCCATAGCCGACCTGGGAAAGATTGTAGCGGTCAGCCGCCCAGGATATAATCCCCAGATACTGGACCATCTACCGGAAGAGATCAAACAGTCACTGATACCACTCGAAATCCCGCTGCTCGCCATATCGAGCACAGCGATCAGAAAAAGGGTCAGAGAGGGTAAAAGCATACGTTATCTTGTCCCCTGGCCTGTAGAGCACTATATCTACAAAAGCAACCTTTACTATCGGAACGGATGGTGAGCCATGCTTAAAAGAAAACAGATTCTGCTTGTCGTCCTGCTGTCGGTTCTTTCTCTGACGGTGGGCGTCGGTCTGCGTTTTTATTCGCTTTTGACCCCGGAGCCGGAAACTATCAGAGAAAACGTTGCTTACGACGAAGCTACGGGGGCCATAAACTTTTTGATCGTCGGGGTAGATAAAGTACCCGGCGAAGAGGCGAATCGCTCCGATACGATCGCTTTCGTGTCAGTCGACATAGACGATCGCGTTATCCGCCTGCTCTCCCTGCCGAGGGACACAAGGGTCCAGATACCGGACCACGGCTGGCAGAAACTCAACCATGCGTTCGCCTATGGAGGGATCGAACTTCTACAGAAAACGGTGATCAACTATCTGGGTGTCCCTGTCCAGTATTACGTAATTGTTAATTACGAAAATTTCCCCGAACTGGTCAACCTGATAGGCGGAGTCGATATGTATGTCCCCAAAGCCCTGAGATATAACGACAGAGCCGGGAATCTCCATATCAATATCCCCAGCGGGACCCAGCACATGGATGGAAAAACAGCTCTCGGCTATGTCCGTTTCAGACATGACGCCCTTGGCGACATCGGAAGGGTAGAGCGCCAGCAAGCATTTCTCAAGGCCGTTTTCACTAAAATCAAGGAACCCTCGATGTGGGCTCGAACGCCTCAGTTGATCAGGAAGGCGCTGCAGATGATAAAAACCAATCTCTCGACAACACAGGCCCTTCAACTGGCGGCCTATTTCAAGGACATTCCGCCGGACAGCACTATATTCGCCACTTTGCCCGGAAGAGCCGCATACATATCCGGCATCAGCTACTGGGTAGGGGACCTGAGCGCTACATCCAGGATATTGACAGCCGTTCCCGAAAACAGCAGCACCGGCAACGACGTAGAAAGCGACCAGGACCTGCAGAACGTGACGGAGCTGGCACGTCAGATCACTAGCCCTGTTCGAATCCTTAATGGATGCGGAAAAGGCGGGCTGGGAACAGAAGTGTCAACGCTGCTGCAAACCATAGGAATCGACGTAGCAAGCGTTGGAAACGCCGGCCATTTCGATTACCGTTCCAGCATAGTTGAGTATCCCTCCGACCAGGGTGAAATGAAGGAACCACAAGCGTTGGCTCTGGCCAGGCTTTGCGGCCTTCCTGATTCAAGGGTTCGTCAGACCGCCAATGGAAACAATGTTACAATAATCATAGGGCACGATTATTTCAACGTACTGCGAACCCTTGGCGGGAATAATTCGCGTTAAATCGATTCTCAAGGGGGAATTTGATGAATCCTGAAGGTCTGGTCCAGACAATCGAAAACGAACGTGTAATCGAAATACTTTTATCAAAGCACGCGGAATCCGTTGTAATGATGGATGTTTCAGCTAATCTTACCGTAGCCGACAGCTTTGTCCTGGCGACCGGCAATTCAGATGTGCACATGAAGACCCTCGAGGAAAATGTGACAAAGGTGCTTGATGAAGAAAGCATTGACTATAAAACCGAAGGGCAAGGCAGCAAAAGATGGATACTCATCGACGCCGGCCCTGTAGTAATACATATTTTCAGCAAACGCGGTAGAGAGTTCTATCGGCTTGAAAGCATATGGGGAGACGCCTCGCGGAAGGAGTTCTCCGAAGAAGAGTAGCCCGCAATATATTTTAGACACTTTCATAAGATACGATCATATAAACAGCGCCGGATCCTGATGCCTGGACCCGGCGCTGTTTCTTCAATAAAGTGTCTTATAATATATCTTATGTTGCACTGGAATCTGTACCGGAAAGACACCTTAAAAGGATCTGGCCGAACATCTCGGCCTTTAGCGAAGCGCCGCCGACGAGAAGTCCGTCCACTTTGCCTTTTACAATTATCTCCGGAGCGTTAGCCGGTTTTACGCTTCCGCCGTAAAGTATCCTTATGTCTTTGGCGCTGCAAATCAACGGGAATTTATCCCTGAGATGCTCCCTGATAATAGTTACTGTCGAACTAATATCCTCGCTGGAAGGTGATCTCCCCGTACCAATGGCCCATACCGGCTCATATGCAATAGCCACCTCGATGTTTTCTCTGGAGCTCAGTATTTCCCGGTTCAGACCAGACAAGGCGGCCGTGATCTGATCGCATATGACGGGTTCCGTAAGGTTCCCATCACGCTGTTGTTCGGTTTCTCCCACGCAAAGCATTGTATTGAGCCCCGCGTCAAAACAGGAATCAACCTTTTTGCCCGTGTCCACTGCCTTTTCCCCGAACAGCGTCCTGCGTTCACTGTGGCCCACAAGAACCCACTTGCAACCTGTTTCCACTGCCATAAGAGTCGATATCTCGCCCGTATAGGCGCCGTCTTTCTCCCAGTGAACATTCTGGGCCCCGATTTCGAACAGTCCGTCTTTTTGGAGTTCAGCGCAGGCTGCTTCAAGGCTGCAGGATGGCGGAAAAAACAGCACGTCCATGGTAC
>CAZBLL010000012.1:0-14201 GCA_964492625.1 uncultured Synergistaceae bacterium | reverse complement strand
TCCTCGCCGGCCAGATGCGCCATTTTGATTCATCCAGTATATCGTATTACCTGTTCAGAAAAAACAACGCGGCCGGGAATCTCCCGGCCGCGCCTTTACCGCAAGTAAAAAGACTTGTAGGTCAGTTAACCCTGTCCTTGAGCGCCTTGCCCGGACGGAAAGCCGGCACCTTGCGGGCCGGAACCTTTACCGTCTGTGACGGGTTCTGCGGATTGCGAGCCTCTCTGGCGGATCTCTGTCTGGCTTCGAATACTCCGAACCCCGCGACCTGAACCTTGTCGCCCTTTTCAAGGGCGGCGCTGATGGCTTCGAATACGGCCGTAAGGGCCTCTCCCGCCTTTTTGTTGCTCAGGCCCGCCTGTTCCGCAACCTCATGTATAAGCTCCGTCTTGTTCACGAAACAAACCCTCCTCTCGAAATACCTGCACCATGCGGTTATTATTACATTTTCGTGGCCCGGGGGCAACCTTGCTGCACCGAAACTGCGCTATTGTATCAGAAAAAGAGACAGGCCGACGGTTCGGTGTTCGCCAAAACAAAAAGGCGACGCCCCTGGAAGGGCGTCGCCTTTTTTCATCGTTGATTATAGATAGTGTTTTCTTCGGTTGTCTTAAGAAGCCTTCTCTACGTTGGCGGCCTGGGGACCCTTGTCGCCCTGGACCACGTCGAACTCCACACGCTGTCCCTCGGCGAGGGTCTTGAATCCTTCCATCTGGATGGCGCTGAAATGGACGAAAACGTCGTTTCCCTCGTCAGTCGTAATGAAACCATAACCCTTGGCGTCGTTGAACCACTTCACTGATCCCTGCATTTCTATACATGTCCTCCTAACAATTGATACGCCGGTCTATTTTCCGACCTCTCAACATTAAAGTTTTTAGAGGTTTTTGTCAATGAAATGGAAAATACCGGGTACTGCTTTCGGGTTCAATTAGCCCCTGTACGCCACTACCTCTATCTCCACGAGAGCGTCCTTGGGCAGGCGCGCCACTTCGACAAAGGCTCTGGCGGGCGGATCCTTGGTGAATTTTTCGGCGTAGACTTCGTTAACACTGGCGAAATCGTTCATGTCTTTGGCGAACACGGTGGCCTTTACAACATTGTCGAACGAGAGTCCCTGGGATTTGAGAATTGCTTCCAGGTTGACAAGCGTCTGCCTGGCCTGGGCCGCTGCGTCCTTACCGATCATTTCACCTGTTTTGGGGTCGAGGCAGAGCTGTCCCGAAACGAAAAGAAGATCGCCCGCCCATACCGCCTGGCTGTAGGGACCAAGCGCCGCGGGGGCGTCGGGTGTTGCTACTGTTTTTTTCATTTTCTCTAGCACCTCCGGCGTACTGTGATATTGGTTCATAGTACCACACACGACAAGCTTTCTCTGTTCAGGCTAAACGGCCCGCCAGCATCTCTGGGCTTGAGAACCCGGCTCCGCTGTGCTATCATCCGGCTGGATAGAAAAACCTATATCGCCTCCGAGTCTGCTCGCCTAAGGATCATTCGTGATTACGGCGACCGACCGTTGGGTGTTTCCGGAAACGGAAGCGCCTCCCGTGTTTGGAAAGGAGGAGGAACGGCGTATATCAGGCCACCCTCCTTTCGGAGGGTGGTTTTTTTATCCCTTTTTCTCCACTACCGAGGGGGGCGCCTTCACCCCCCTCCCCCCTTTTGCAATTTCAGCCGGGAGAGAGGGTTGCGCCGATGTGGACCAAGCGGACACGAGAACTGCTGTTTCTTTCCATCATGGGATCGTTCATCGTCATCTACATCATGTGGCCTCTGGGCAACATGTTCGCCAACGCCGACTGGAACCTGGTGGCCAAAAACACCAGGGACACTGTAGTACTGGACGCCCTGTGGAGGAGCATCTGGACCGCGGGCGCTTCCACTTTGATAATCGCGCTGTTCGGAACACCACTGGCCTACCTGCTGGCAAGATGCAGTTTCCGGGGCAAAGCCACGCTGGAAGCGCTGATAGACCTTCCCATAATGGTTCCCCACACCGTTGCGGGCATAGCAGTGCTTATGACAATTACCCCCAAGGCTCCAGTAGGGGCAGCCCTGAGCGCGCTTGGGCTCTCGCCCATCAACAGCAACCTGGCCATTATCCTGGCCTGTATATTCGTTTCCATTCCCTTTTACGTAGACGCCGTGCGTGACGCCTTCTCCGCGGTTTCGCCGCGTATGGAGAAAGTGAGCCGGAACCTCGGGGGTTCCTTCGGCTATACCTTTTTTCACGTAACAATGCCGCTGGCCCGACGTGGCGTCCTCTCGGGGCTGATCATGAGCTGGGCCCGCGCGGTAAGCGAGTTCGGGGCCATAGTCATAGTGGCCTACCACCCCATGGTTGCGCCCGTTCTCATCTACGACCGTTTTGCAACGTTCGGCCTCAAATACTCTTCGCCCATCGCCGTGCAGCTCATCCTGATATCGCTGGCCATGTTCACTTTCCTGCGGATACTGGCCGTGGGACAGTCGCGCCCCCTGTGGAGAGGTTCCAATGGTCCGTCTTGAGGAACTGTCCATCGACCTGCCGGGATTCCGTCTGCACCCCCTGAACCTTTCGGTGAAGGAGGGGGAGTTCTTCATGGTTGTGGGGCCAAGCGGAGCGGGCAAGACACTGCTGCTGGAGGTTCTGGCCGGGCTCATGCCCGCCTCGGGCGGGCGGGTCATGCTGCGTGAGCGTGATGTGACCATGCTGCCGCCGGAGCAGCGGACACTTTCCATCGTCTACCAGGATTTCGCCCTTTTCCCCCACCTGACTGTCCGAGACAACATCCGGTACGGTCTCCGTTTCCGCAACCACGAAGGTTCGGAACAGCTCTTCGGCCACCTGGTGGAAGTGCTGAAACTCGACAGGCTGCTGCACAGGCTGCCGACGAACCTTTCGGGAGGCGAACAACAGCGGGTGGCGCTGGCGAGGGCTCTGGTGGTGAAACCGGACATGCTGCTTCTCGACGAACCGCTCAGTGCGCTGGACCCGAAGTTCAGGCTTGAAATTCAGGAGTATCTGCGAAAACTACACTCCGAGGGCATAACTTTTCTGATGGTAAGCCACGATTTCGGCGAGGTCCTTTCACTGGGCGACCGGGTGGCCGTTCTGCACGAGGGGAAACTTCAGCAAGTGGGCGGTGTTTCCGATGTGTTCCGGGCTCCCTCCAACCGTTTCGTGGCCGACTTCGTCGGCATGACCAATATTCTGCGTCCCAGCGAAGTGAACGGAAACAGGATAGCTTTTCCCGGTGGGTTCGGTTTTTCCGTTTCCGGACCCCTTCCCGCCGCAGTACGTGAAATAGGCATACGCCCCGAGGACATACTGATCTCTCGGTCTCCGAAGGGGACAGACCCTTTCGAGGCGACCGTGCGCTACGTAAACCCCATGGGTTCGGCCTTCGATGTGGGCCTACAGGCCGGCCCCCTGACGCTTCGCGCTCTGGCCATGTCGTCGGCCGTTCTGGATATGGGACTCAAACCGGGAGAAACCGTATGGGCGGGGATCCGTACGGAATCCATACATGTGTTTTAGGGAATTGAACGGGGAAACAAAATTACGGAGGTGTTGCAAATGAATGTGAAACAGTGGAACAGGGCTCTTTTCCTGCTTCTGGCGGCGGCTCTTCTTGTGGCGGGCGCTTCGACTGCCTTTGCGAAGCAGGAGGTTCGGGTTTTTCACGCGGGGAGCCTCAGCGCGCCCATGGCGGAGATCGAGGCGCAGTTCGAAAAACTTAATCCCGATATCGACGTTCTGCGCGAGGCTGGCGGAAGCGCGGCCCTGGCCAGAAAGATCGTTGACCTGGGCGGCGAGTGCGACGCCTATTTCTCGGCCGACTACGCGGTCATCGACCGGCTGCTGAGACCCGATTACGCGAACTGGAACGTGATGTTCGCATCCAACGAACTGGTGCTCATGTACGGCCCCGAGTCGAAATTCGCCGACGAGGTAAACGCCGACAACTGGTTCGAGATTATCCTCAAACCCGATGTGCGCTGGGGACATTCCGACCCCAACGCCGACCCCTGCGGCTACAGGGCGCTCATGGTCCTGCAGCTCGCCCAGGAATACTACGACCGGCCCGATCTGTTCCAGGAAGCTCTGGACGACCCGCTTCGCGCCGTCAGGCCCAAGGCCATAGACCTTGTGGCCATGGTTGAAAGCGGCGCCATGGACTACGCTTTCGAGTACCGCTCAGTGGCTGTTCAGCACGAGCTGGACTACGTTACACTGCCGCCGGAAGTGAATCTGGCCGACCCGGCGATGGCCGACCTTTACGCTACGGTGGGCGTTGAGCGTGCGGGCAAGGAACCGGGAACGACAATAATCACCAAAGGCGCTCCCATAGTCTACGGCTGCACCGTTCCGATTCAGGCCGTCAACCCCGAGGGCGGCAGGGCGTTTGTCGAATACGCCCTCTCCGCAGACGGCGGACTCAAGGTCTTTGAGGGCATGGGACAGGGCATCGTGGGCCCCAGAGCCGCCGGAGCCGGCGAGGAACACATACCCGACTGCATCAAGGCTGTTCTCGTAAAATAGTTTTTAAGGGAAGAGCCGGGGTCTTCGCCCCTTGCTCTTCCCGTTTCTGAAACAGGTAAAGGAGCGTTCACTTGACAAAGCACCGATTAAGAGGATAATCGCTCCGTAACCATGAAGGGCCTTTCCATTCGCGTCGTCCCGGTATGGACGACGCTTTTTTGTGTGGACAGGCCCCTTTCAGGAGGGTTTGTCTAATATATGGGAAATACTGATTTTGAGAAATTCGGGCTGAGGCCCGAGCTGGTGCGGGCGCTGGAACGCAGGGAATTCATAGAACTGACGCCCGTTCAAAAAGAAGTGCTGCAGCTTGACCGTCACGATACCGATCTGATCGTCCGGGCCAAAACGGGCTCGGGGAAAACACTGGCCTTTCTTCTGCCGCTGTTCAATGAATACAGCCCGGAGGATTTGATGCCTGGGATACTGGTGCTTTCGCCTACGCGCGAACTCGCTCAGCAGATAGCAAGGGAATCCCAGTGGATAGGGAAGAACCTTAATATCCAGACCGCCGTGCTGGTGGGCGGCATGGACATGTCTCCACAGATAAAGGACCTGCGCCGCGGCGCGGCCATGGTTGTTGGAACACCGGGCCGCACGCTGGACCATCTGCGCAGGGGAACTCTGAAGCTGGACAATGTGCATACCGTCATCCTCGACGAGGGCGACCAGATGCTGGACATGGGCTTCCGCGATGAACTGGAGGCCATTCTGGACGGCGCCGCCGGGCGCGAGCGAACCTGGCTGTTTTCGGCCACAATGCCCCAGGAAGTACGGAGACTGGCCAACCGCTACCTCAGCGACCCGGGATACATATCGCTGGTTGAAGAGGGAGAGCAGCATTCGGAGATAGCCCACAAGGTCTACCTGGTGCCCCACAGCCGGAAACTCGACGGACTGGTAAACGTGCTGTTGTGGGAAAACCCGTCGAAGGGCCTGGTGTTCTGCCATACCCGCGCCGAAACCATGGACGTGGCGCAGCGCCTGAGCCGCGAAGGGCTCAACGCGGCCAGCCTCCACGGCGACATGACCCAGCGGGAGCGCAACAGCGCTCTGGCCTCTTTCAGGTCCGGAAGAACATCTCTTCTGGTGGCCACCAATGTGGCGGCCAGGGGGCTTGATGTTCCCGAAATAGAACAGGTGCTGCAGTTTGGCCTTCCGGACGACCTTGAGACCTTTACGCACCGCAGCGGCCGCACGGGCAGAGCTGGCAACGAGGGAGAAAACATCGTGGTACTGGACCCGCGTGAGGCGGGCCGTTTCCGCGGCATGATCCGCCGCACCAATATAGCGACTACGTGGCTTGACGTTCCCGACGGGTCGGAGATACTCGAAAAAAGAAGAGCCGTACGCAAGGAAGACCTGCTGCTCAGGATAGACGGCGACGTAAACACAGACCTCAGAGACTGGGCAAGGGACCTGCTTGAGAACGCGGAACCCGAAGACCTGGTGGCGGGGCTCCTGGAAGCGATAGACGGCGACATTCCGCGCGGCTACGACCTGACCGAAAAACTGAAGCAGGAAAAGGCCCACAGCAGAACCAGGCCCACCGAAAGAAAAAGCGGCCCCCGCAGGCAAGCCGAAAAAAGCAGTGACGGGCAGGACGTCATGGTGCGCCTTTCCCTTGGGGGGGGCGGCGAGTGGAGCGTGGGCAGAGTGCTCAGCAACATCTGCGGGGCACTGGCGGTAGACGGCTCGGAAATAACCAAGATACGCCTGCACGAAGGCTCCGTACAGGTAGGGCTGATGCCGGAAGCTCTGAAAAAATATCATCAGAAATCGGACAACCTTGAGAAACGCGGCCTGGCGCCGGTTGCAGTGGAAGGACCTGTTCGACGCAACTCGTTCAAGGGAAAACCGAATCGGGACAAAAAACCCAATTCGCGCAGGGACAGACAGAAAGCCTATTAGGAACATAAACTCAAAATCGACGGGGAGTCCCGAATGGGGCTCCCCGTTTTTTATTTGACCCTGTATACGGTGTCGATGATCGTGCCGTCCCTGTATTCCACCAGCGCCACGGGCCTTGTTTCGTCGAAAGCCAGAGGCTCTGGCAGGCCCGTCAGCCGCTCGACATCGCGTTTCAGGTCGGCTATATCCATGACGGGAAGGCCCGCTTTCGACGCGGCTTTCAGCAAGGATTCCCGGCGGGGATTAACGCATATGCCTCTTTCGGTTACTATGGCGTCTACGCTTTCACCCGGGGTTACGACGGTCTGGACGCGCTCTTTCACCGTAGGAACGCCTCCCCGGAACGAAGGGGCCACAACAATGGAAAGCGCCGCGCCGGCCGCCGTATCGGAATGACCGCCGGAAGCTCCACGCAGTACGCCGTCGTTGCCCGTCATGACGTTGACGTTAAAGTCCACATCCACGTCCAGGGCGGCCAGAACCACGATGTCAAGATTGTGGACCATGCACCCCCTGTTCAGCGGGTTCGCGTAAAGCGACTGATCTATTTCCACGTGGCGGGGGTTTTCGGCAAGGGAATCCCGCACGGAAGCGTCGAAACTCTGCACATCGTACAGGCAGTCGAACAGCCCTTCCTCGAGCATCTGAACCATATATCCCGTCACCCCGCCCAGGCCGAAACTGCCCTTTACGCCTTTTGTCTTCATGTGGTTTCTTACGAACGATGCTACGGCAAGGCTGGACCCTCCCGCACCCACCTGAAAGGAAACTCCCGGCGCCAGCAGTTTTGAAGCCAGTATCAGTTCGAAGGCGTTGCGCGCGATCCGCAGGTCCACGGGGTTACGGGTTATCCGGGTTGAACCTGTTGCTATTTTGGACGGGTCCCCCAGGCTTTCGACAACTACAACGGAATTAACCTGGTGCTGCCGGATCGACACGGGCTCCGGCAACGGATATTTTTCCATTCCGTCGGTAACCGCTATGACGTGTCTCGCGAAAGCCGCGTCTACCTGGGCGTACCCCAGTGAGCCGCACCCCGACTTGCCCCGGGCGCCCGAAACGTTGCCCAGCGGGTCGCAGGACGGCGCGGCGAGAAAGGCGACATCGATGTCGATGCTTCCCTCTTCTATGGCCCTCGCCCTGCCTCCGTGACTGCGGATGATCACGGGAATGTCCAGTTCACCCCTTGAAACGGCGGCGCCCACTTCTCCACTGAGACCCGAGGTGAAAATGCGGCTGACCACACCTCTGCGCAAGAATCCGGCTACGCAGTCGTGAGAACCGGTAAGGGAGCTGGGGGCTATTGTCAGGTCGCTCATACCCATGGCCTCAAGTTCGGAAAGCACCATGGGCAAAAGGGCGTCGCCGTTGCGCAGGTGATGGTGGAACGAAACGGTCATACCGCTTTGCAGGCCCGAACGCTCCACGGCTTCGCGAAGAGATTTCCTCACCTTGCTGCGGGACGGCGGCTCGGGGCGCAGGGGAGGTGCATTGCGGGGTGTTTCCTCTCCGGCGTCAACAAGAGCAAAAGAACCGCCGAAAGGTCTGAACCGGCCCAGGCCCTCAGCTTTTTGGGGAATCCGGCGGCCTATCGAGTTTGTCACCGCGTTCTTCATGACGGGTCCTCCGTTTCGCACAGGTAAAGAGCGGCAAGATCAAGAAGACGGCGCGCTCGTTTTACGACCGGCGCGTCGACCATACGTCCATCCACCGCCACTACTCCGCGACCCATACGCTTTGCCTCGTCGGCGGCGGCCACTACCCGTTCGGCCTTTCGAATATCTTCCCGGGCAGGCCTGAACGCCTCGTGTATCCATTCTATCTGCCCCGGATTAATAGCCGCCTTGCCGGTGAACCCCAGGCCTGTTACTTTGCGCGTTTCCTCCAGCAGCCCCTCGTTGTCTCCGATATCCGCCCATACCGTATCAAAGGAAGCTATCCCGGCTGCTCTGGCGGCAATAACAACCCTGCTGCGCGCATAGAAAAGCTCCTCTCCCTCTCTGGTTTTGGGCACGCCCAGGTCGGCCGTAAGGTCCTGCCCGCCAAGCGTCAGCGCGTCTACTCTGGGCGAGCAGGACGCCAGGGCAAAAGCGTTCTCTACTCCCAGCGCGGTTTCTATCATGGCGTGTATCCTCACAGATCCTTCGTCCATACCGTGTTCTTTTTCGAGTCTTTTGATTACGGCGTCCGCCTTTTGCACATCTTTCGGGCCGTTGCACTTGGGAACGCGGACGGCGTCGGGGCCGCAGGAGACAATTGTCTCCAGGTCGGCTTCGAACCATTCCGTATCGGCGCCGTTCACCCTGACGGTCACTTCCAGCGCGCCGAAATCCATGACCTTGAGGAAATGGGCCACCAGCGACCTTGCGGCGTCCTTTTCCCCTGTGGATACGGCGTCCTCCAGGTCCAGCAGGATGCTGTCGGCTCCGAAGACGGGAGCGTGCTGTATCATACCGGGATTGTTCCCCGGTATGTAGAGCATCGACCTTCGAGCGCCTTTCATTACACGTCACCCTTTTTTCGAAACGCCCCGTCCAGCGCGGTCTCTACCCGGGCCCGCAACGTGGGCTCCAGGGCGCCCTGGTCCTGTATCGAAACAAACGCGTTTTCTACCGCGCGGGCCTCCAGAATCTCGTTGACTATGGCTTGCGTCCTCCTGCGGAACAAAAAGGAATTGCCGCCGGTATATTCCAGAGTCACTCCCGACCCGGGCCCTACCGTAACCAGGCAGTCCGACGATTCGAGCGTCCCCGCCCTTGCCGTCCCGGAGCACATCCCCTGCCGCCCCCTCAGGGCCTTATCCGGTCGCACAGCGCTTTGGCGAAACCTGAGCAGGAAACTTCTTTGGCTCCTTCTCTCTGGCGGGCCAGGTCGTATGTGACGACGCCCGAACCTATGGTGGTTTCCATGGCGCTTTCAACCAGTTCGGCGGCCTCGGTCCAACCCAGATGCTCCAGCATGAGAACAGCCGAAAGAATAAGCGAGCCGGGGTTTATCTTGTCGAGCCCGGCGTACTTGGGCGCCGTTCCGTGGGTGGCCTCGAAAAAGGCTATTTCGTTGTTCATGTTTGCGCCAGGGGCCAGACCCAGCCCGCCCACGGCGGCGGCCAGCGCGTCGGAAATATAGTCGCCGTTGAGGTTGGGCGTTACCAGCACATCGTATTCCTCAGGACGCAGGAGTATCTGCTGGAACATGGCGTCCGCGATGCGGTCGTTCACCAGCAGTTTTCCGGGAGGCGTTTTGCCGCCATGGTCCTGGTTCACCTGCTGTTCCGTTACGACGGAGTCGCCGAATTCCTTTTCGGCCACCTCGTAGCACCAGGCCCTGAAAGCCCCCTCTGTAAATTTCATGATATTCCCCTTGTGAACGATGGTAATGCTGCGCGCCCCGCGCTCAAGCGCATGCTTCACGGCCATCCGCATCAGGCGCTTTGAGCCCTCCTCGGAGATGGGTTTTACGCCTATACCGGAGCCGGGGCGTATTTCCTTGCCCATTTCGGCCAGGAACGACCGGACCTTTTCCGCCTCCGGCGTGTAGGCGGCCCATTCTATTCCGGCGTAGACGTCTTCGGTGTTCTCGCGGAAAACCGTAATGTCCACCTTTTCGGGAGTTTTAAGCGGCGCGGGAACTCCGTTGAAATAACGCACGGGGCGCACGCAGGCGAACAGGTCCAGTTTCTGGCGGAACGCCACGTTGAGGCTTCTTATGCCCCCGCCCACCGGCGTGGTCAGCGGGCCCTTGATAGCTACACGGAAATAACGTATGGCCTCGAACGTGTCTTCGGGAATCCACTCGCCAAAAAGCCCGTGGCTCTTTTCTCCGGCGAAAATCTCCCACCACTCCAGTTTGCGCGTTTTTCCGTAGGCTTTTTCGACCGCGGCGTCTATCACCATGCGCATGGCCGACGTGATATCCGGCCCCACTCCATCGCCCTCGATGAAAGGGATTACCGGGAAATCCGGTACGATCTTTTCGCCGTTCTCAAAACGGATCTTTTCGCCGTCTGCGGGCGGGGTTATTTTCGCCAATTTCAGCCCATCGAATTTATTCATTTCAGTCCCCTCCTGATTTCAGACTTTCCCCAGGCGCACATAATTGAGCCTGCCGCCTGCCTTGATGATCTCGATTTCCTTTTCACCCACTGGTGTTTTGACCGGGGTTTTCTCCCCTGTCGTTTCGTTGATCAGGATAACTCTGTTTCCCGCCTTCAATCCCGCCGCTTCGAACGCAAGTCTGTCGCCCTGTGAAATCTTTTCGTAGTCCGACGGGTTTTCGAAAACAAGCGGGAGGATGCCGAAATTCACCAGGTTCGCAAGGTGGATGCGCGCGAAGCTTTTGACGATAACGGCCCTTACCCCCAGGTAACGCGGCGCTATGGCGGCGTGCTCCCTGCTTGAGCCCTGGCCGTAGTTCTCGCCGCCTACAATGAAACCGCCACCCTGGGCAATAGCCCTGTCGGGAAAGGTTTCGTCCACCACTTCGAAGACGTGTCTGGATATTTCGGGAATATTCGAACGGAGCGGCAGGATTCTGGCTCCCGCCGGCATGATGTGGTCGGTGGTAATGTTGTCCTCCAGTTTAAGAAGGACTTCTCCCTCCAGTTTTTCTGGCAGCTCCTTCATGTCGGGCAACGGGGCGATGTTGGGACCTCTCCGTATTTGCACCTTTTCGGGTTCCGGTGAAGGAGCAATAATCATGCCGTCGTCTATGTCGAACTGCTCGGGCATCTGGAAGATGAACGGCTCAAGGCCCGGTTGCCGGGGGTCGGTAATCCGGCCGGTAATAGCCGAAGCTGCGGCGGTTTCGGAGCTTACAAGGTATACCCTGCCCGTTTTGTGGCCGCATCGGCCAAGGAAATTACGGTTTATCGTTCTTAGCGAAACGCCGTCGGTAGGCGGTGCAAAGCCCATGCCTATGCACGCCCCGCAACTGGACTCCAGGATCCTGACGCCAGAAGCGACAAGGGCCCCCATCGCTCCCTGTTCAACCGATTCCAGTATCACCTGACGGCTGCCCGGCGAAATACCGGCGTCCACATCGGGATGCACCTTGTTCCCCGAAAGAACACAGGCCGCCGAAAGGATATCCTGCAACGAAGAGTTGGTGCAGGAGCCAAACATCACCTGATCCACTCTCATGCCCTCTATTTCAGAGACGGGAACAACGTTGTCCGGCTGGAACGGCTGCGCCACGAGAGGCGGCAGGGTTGAAAGGTCGATCTCGATCACGTCCGCGTATCCGGCGTCGGGGTCGGCTTCAAGCGGAGTCCATTGATATTCGCGCGCCTGCGCCCTGAGCCACCGACGGGTAACCCCGTCGCTGGGGAAAAGGGAAGTCGTCGCTCCGGTCTCGGCGCCCATATTGGTTATGGTGGCTCTCTGGGGGACCTCAAGGGTTTCTACGCCCGGGCCTCCGTATTCAAGCACCTTGCCGACTCCGCCCTTTACGGTAAGCCGGCGCAACACCTCGAGCACTATGTCCTTGGCCGCCACGAACGGCTGGAGCTTGCCAGTCAGTTTCACCAGAACGATTTCGGGCATGGACATCTCAAACGGTTCTCCGGCCATGGCCATGGCCACGTCCAGCCCCCCGGCGCCTATGGCCGCCATTCCCACTCCACCCGACGTGGGCGTATGCGAATCGCTCCCTATAAGGGTTTTCCCAGGCGCGGCAAAACGCTCCACGTGGACCTGGTGGCAAATGCCGTTGCCCGGACGCGAAAAGAGCATGCCGTACTTTGCGGCGATGTCCTGAAGATAGCGGTGATCGTCCGGGTTCCGGTAGTCGCCCTGTATCATGTTGTGGTCGGTATAACTGACGGAAAGTTCCGTTCGCACCCGTGGAACACCGACGGCCTCGAACTCGAGACACGCCATAGTACCTGTTGCGTCCTGGGTAAGCGTCTGATCCATCCTTACGGAGATAGGCTTCCCCGCCTCCATGGTTCCCCGCATGAGATGCGATTTCACTATTTTCTCGAAAACTCCGTATCCCATACTGCCACCCTCCCGGGCCCACCTGACGGGCGGGCCGTTCTTATGGTTCATCATGTTAGGAAGGTGGCGGGTATTTGTCAAAGTATATACTGAATAATGAATGGAATTCCGAAAAATGCAGTCAATTAAGCGCGGTTATTCTATCCCCCGCCGACAAGCGGGAATATGGCCACGTGGTCGCCTTCGGAAAGCGGCGCGTCGGCTCCGCCCACGTGTTGCACATGACGCCCGTTAAGCAGCACGATCATCACCGAAACGCCTCCGGTGTCCGGGTCGCTTACGGTCCAGCCGTCGAATTTGGCGCCAGCACGGAAATCCACCCCATACGATGATGAAAGGAGCGACAGGAGGTCCCGCACCGTGGCCGGCGTGGAGACCTCCGTCTCGCTTTCATGCGTTATGGAACGGATCGAGCCGAAAAAAGAGACCCGCACCATTGCCTCTGCCTACTGAAGGCCGAGTTCAGCCAGTTTGGCCTTCTTGGGGACGCCCTTTTCGTCCCATCCCCGGAGGTTGTAGTACTCGGGGATCATCTCACTTATCCTGCTGAGCTTGCCTTTGGCAGGGCCAGCCGGGATGGGCTCGTTGAGGAGCCGGACCGGAAGAGTGTCGTCCTTCGCCGGATCGAGTCCCTCTCTGAGGTTGAAAAGCCTTTCAAGGGTCCATATCCTGTCTCCGGCTTTGAGAAGGCTGTCGGCGTTGAGGTCAAACCCCGATCCATTTTTAAGAAGGTCGGCGTAGTCATCGGCCCCGAGGGCAAAGGAGGTGAAAAGTCACATGCCTGATGAGTCTATCGCCGCAGTGAGGTCGTGGAATATCTTGGCCCACTGAGCCTTCCCCTCCCTCACCCATGGATCGAGCTTCTCCGGTAATCCGAGCACTTCGGGAGAGATGAGGTATCCGCGGACATGGCACGCCCCGCGGTTGCTTACGGCATAGGTAAGCCCTATTCCCTGGATCCCCCTGGGATCGTAGGCGGGAAGTTCCTGTTTCTTGACCGTGATGGAGAACTCCGGATGTTTGTAGAGTTCGCAGAGTCTGAAACTGCCCATCGCTAGTTTTTCTCCAAGTCCCTCCGCCCTGCCCATCTTCTCGACCCAGTAGACCAGCGCTTCACCGGAGCCGAAACGAAGCTCGGGACCACGGCCAAGTTCAGATTCCTTTATGAAACCTTTTTCGTAGAGCTCCATCGCAGCGGAGATCGTTCCCCCGGCGGAGATCGTGTCCAGGCCGAGTTCGTTGCATAGGTAGTTAGCGCGGATTATCGGCTCAAGGTCGTTGACGCCGCAGTTGCTACCCATAGCCCAGAGCGTCTCGTATTCGGGTCCTTCTCCCTTTTTGTCATCAAGAGCCGTCTCTCTGCCGCAGCCGATAGGGCATGCGAAACAGTTGGTTTTGCCGGTGAGGAACGTCTCGGCAAGCCTCTCTCCGGAGTGCTTTTCGGCGTCGGCGTTCTCCGATTCCTGAAAATTTCTGAAGGGATAACTGCCAAGCTGGTTGAGGATGTTCACAAGAACCGCCGTACCGTATGCGGGCAGGCCTTCTCCCGTGACCCCGTTTTCCTTGATCTTCTGCATGGAGCCCCTTAGTGTTTCCTTGAGGGCTTCGGGGTTGGCCGCTTCGAACTTTCCGCTCCCCTTTACGACCACGGCCTTGAGGTTCTTGGAACCCATTACCGCGCCCACGCCGCTGCGGCCGGCGGCGCGGTGTTTGTCGTTGATTTTGGCGGGGAGAGTCCGCCCCCTTTTTCCCGGGGGGCCCTAGCAGGGGAC
>CAZBLL010000011.1:0-14252 GCA_964492625.1 uncultured Synergistaceae bacterium | reverse complement strand
GGTGCTGAAAGCCGCCCTGGCTCTTGACGGCGGCGCGGACGCCGACGAGGTATGTGCAATGCTCGAAAAAGGCGTTGGTAACTCCCGCATCTTCGTAAGCCTCAGGACGGTGCGCTACATGGTCAAGGGTGGGCGGATAAGCCCCCTCAAGGGGTTGGCGGCAAAGATGCTTGGGCTCAAGCCGATGATAACAGTTGACCCGCAGGGCAGGGCCAGGCCGTTTGGAAGGAACAGAAGATGGAGGGCAAATATCACGAACATTGTTTCAGCGGTAGAGGCAATGAGCGCGGAACATCCGGTCTGGGGGTACGCCGTGGTTCATCTGAACGCTCTTGAAGAGGCGCGCCAGGCGGCCGCTGAAATGGAGATGCGCACGGGCATGCCTCCAGCGTATGTCATGGAAATATCCCCGGTGCTGGGAACCCATTCAGGCCCCGGTTCGGTGGCCATAGGAGTTTTGTGCGAGTAGATTCGTGCAGTGCATTGCGCAGAAACCGCGACATAACAACAGGTGTCGACTGGGGGGATCGCGATGTGTGACAGAAACAGATTTCGGAGTGCAGGTTTTACGCTAGTGGAACTTTTGATCGTTTTGGTCATTGCAGGGATTCTTTCCGGTTCTCTTATGCTGGTATATGGAGACGTGAGCGCCAAAGCCAAAGCCACGATGATAGTGGCGAACATGCGAACCGTAAAGGCAGCCGCGCAGTCCTACTATGCGGACCACGGCCGGTGGTTCCCGGAGGATTGGGTTTCCAGTTCATCCGGGGGTAATAGATGGGGAGATGACGGCTCTTTTCTCAATGATTACCTCGACAGGGATTTTGTGGAGAGCGATTGGGACAGCGGACAATTTTTCGTAATTTTCTGGATACCCTCCGGAGGAAACGGTCATTATTACGTTACATGCAATTTGTGGGACAGTTTCGGGGTGACATACAAGACACGTCTGGCTCTGGGGAGAATGGCCGCCGACTGCGGACTCTACGATGCGGGAGGCGTTGACGGCGCAATCTACACCGGCGCGGGCAGTATTACCGTTCCGGACAACAGCGCCTCGGGCCAGGGACAGTGCTCGATGCTTATCTCACCCAATGTTAGCGAAGAGGGGACGTCGGAATAATGAATTCAAAAAACAGCGTGTCCGAGAAACAGCCTTTAGCCGAAGAGTCTCCTGAAAGCCGCATCGACAGGCTCGGCGAACTGCTGGAGCGCAACCGTGTCCGCGACTACGTTATGATGATGGAAAACACCCGCAGCCTGTTTTGGAAAAACTTCATCATAGGGATAGCCCGGGGGCTGGGCATGGGACTGGGCCTTACTTTTCTGGTGGCCGTTCTCCTGTACATCCTGCTGAACGTTTTGCAGACTCTTGTTTCCCTGAACATTCCCGTTATAGGCAATTTCATAGCCGATCTGGTCAAGATAGTGCAGACCCAGATGCAGGTGCGACCATAAGGTTTAAATTTCCGAACGGAAGGTGAAAAACCAACGATGAGAGGACCCATCAAAAAAGAGGGCGCCATTACATCGCGCGAGGGCAAAAAGAGCCCTCTCCCCAGAATAGCGGTTATGGCCGCAGGCGTATGCGCTGTGGCCTTTGGAATGTACCTGGCGCTGGACAGGACCGGACCTCCGGATGTAGTGGTGGTCGAAGAGACGGTTACGGAGGAGACGGCGATCCAGCCACAGCCAGAGTCAAACGGGGATGAACAGGCGACACGGACAACTGCCGCCGCGCAGGACCCCGGCTTTTTGCATGAAGATCTTTCGGCGTTTGTCGCTGAAAATGGTCTTGAAGGACAATTCTGGATGCTTATCGACAAGAGCGATTTTACTTTGTCGGCCTATATGGGCGCGGAGCCGCTTTCTGTATACGAGGTGGCCATAGGAAGCAACGGGGGAGACAAGCAGCAGGTGGGAGACCGCAGGACCCCGGAAGGCGTTTTCACCGTTGAACGGATACACGATTCGCGGTCGTGGGTGCACGATTTCGGCGACGGAAAGGGCCCCGTGGAAGGGGCTTATGGTCCGTGGTTCATCCGCCTCAAGACGGGGTGGAAGGGCATAGGCATCCACGGGACGCACGATCCTTCATCCATAGGCAGAATGGTGACCGAGGGATGCATACGGTTGACCAACGACAATCTCGGGGCCATCATCGGCCGCGTGAAACCGGGGGTAGTGGTGTTGATACGCGAATAACCTGTTTTTCTGTTTATTAAGGCGACGTATTGCAACGGGGACCGCTTCGGGATAGGATTGTATTCGACAGTGAGCGGCACATTCAAGTGCGAGATTTCTCTCCGCCAGCTGGCGGATTCGAAATGACAGACTCGGGTGTCATTCTGAGTCCGAAGGGCGAAGAATCTCGTTTTTAAAGGAATGAGGGGAAAGCCATGTCTCACGGCAGATGCGTCGTGTTTTTTGTTCTTCTGGCATTTCTCTGCGCGGCTGTTCCGACGGCGTCAATGGCGGCGGAAACGGCTCAGGACCCCCAGAAACAGCTCGAACAGGCGCTCGCCTGGGTGAATTCCGAACCCGATAAGGCCTGGGCCAGGCTGGCCCTTGGATACGCATACAACGGCCTTGGTAGATACGACAGGGCGGGCAGCGCGTTCAAGGCCGCGCTGAGGCTGGAACCAAAAAACGTCGAGGCGCATAACGGTATCGCCTACGCCTGGCTGGGAATGGAGCGCCTGGAAAGGGCCGTTGAATCCCTGAAAAAGGCAATCGAAATAAACCCGGCTCTGGGCGATTACGTAACACTTGGATACACGCTTGGTAAAACGGGCCAAACGGAAGAGGCCCTGGACGCGTTCGACGAGGCCGTGATAAGAAGCCCGGAAAACGCAGAGGCTATGAACAGCAAGGGCTATCTGCTGTACGACGCGGGCCGGTTCAGGGAAGCTGTAGAGGCGTTCGTTATGGCTGTAGAAACGGACCCGGCAAAAGGAGACTTTACCAGCCTTGGGTACACCTACAGTGTGCTGGGCATGGAGGAGAAGGCTCGTGAGGCCTTCAGCAGGGCCGCCGAATATCAACCCTCCGACGTTGAGACGCTGAACGGACTTGCCTTTTCGCTCATGTCGCTGGGTCGCTATGAGGCGTCGCTGGAGACCTTTGCGAAGTCGCTGGAGATAGAACCCGACAACCCGTCCACGCTCAACGGACTGGGTTATGTCGAAAGCGCCGTGGGAAACAACGAAAGAGCCGCGGAATACCTCGAGAGGGCGGCTTCCGTCAGCCCGGGCCAGGGCGACTACGTGAGCCTGGGTTATGTATACAGCGCCGCAGGGCTCCACGAAAAGGCGGTTGGAGCTTTTGAACGGGCGGTAAACAGGACACCGGACGCAGCGGCTGAAGCCTGGAACGGTATGGGTTATTCTCTGGCCGAAATGGGCAGGGCCGAGGATGCTCTTGCGTCTTTTCGAAGATCTTTCGTGCTTGCGCCCGACGCAAGGGCCCACAACTCTCTGGGTTACGGTTATATGCTCGTGGGGAGCTATCCCGAGGCTATGGAGGCCTTCAGGCGCGCCCTTGAACTGGACCCCGAAAACGACCAGGCGCATTTCAACCTGGGACTTGCATGGCTTGACCTTGACGACGCGCCCAAAGCAAGGGAGGAATACCGGGCACTGCTGAAACTGGAATCCCCTCTCGCGGCCGAACTCAAGGTCCTTGTGGATGCACAGGCACTTCAGTAGCGGGGGTTTTTTGCAAGATAATTTAACTACACGAAAGGGTGAGCGTCATGCAGTACGAGATCATAGGTAAGGGTGCGTACCCGGCAGTCAAGGCTGTTCTGGGGTGTGGTGAAAAGATCACGGCTGAGGCCGGGGCGATGGCCAGTATGGACGGCTGCATCGACATCGAGACACAAATGCAGGGAGGCCTGATGGGAGGCCTCAAAAGGAAAATGCTGGGCGGGGAAAGCTTCTTTATGAACCATTTCACATCCAGCGCGGACGACGGAGCCATTTACCTGACACCGACTTTGCCGGGAGATATCAGGGTACGTGAAATGCAGGGCGAAACGATCTTTCTGCAGTCCGGGTCTTTTCTGGCGGCTGCAGGCGATATCGAGATCGACACCAAATGGAAAGGTTTCAAGGGGTTTTTCTCGGGAGAAGGGTTCTTCATGCTTCGCATTTCGGGAAACGGAACACTGTTTTTCAACAGTTTCGGGGCCATGTACGATGTCGAGATTCAGGGCGGCCCCTACAAGGTGGATACTGGAAACATAGTGATGTTCGAGGATGGCCTGGATTATCACGTCAAGTCGGTGGGGGGAATGAAGTCGTTCTTCCTTTCGGGCGAGGGATTGGTCGCCGAATTCAGCGGGCGCGGTTCGATGATACTCCAGACAAGGAACATACCCGGATTTATAGGATGGATCGCGGGCAAGATGCCAAGAAAGTCGGGAGATTGACGGGCGGGCCTGATTCGTTCGTCACTTCACACGTCTGCAAAAAAGCACTAGACTTTGTGGGGCCGGAGATTGACTCCGGCCCCTGCTGTAACCGTCGGCAAGACCGGCGCTAAAGGATGAGCGAACAGGAAGGAGCGTGTTCCAGTGAACCAGAAGGTATGGGATTCAGTCTATTCGGATGTAGCCATGAACCTGACACCGTCGCCGATACGCGCGCTTATGAAATACGCGAAAAAGCCGGGAATGATCTCTCTGGCCGGCGGCATGCCCGACCCGGAGGTTTTCCCCGTTGAACAGTTCAGCGAGGCCGCGGGCATTATTGCCTCACGAGGGAAGGAAATTCTTCAGTACGGTGTGACGGGAGGTTTCGATCCCCTCAAAACATGGATAGCCGAATGGATGGCTCCCCGAATGGGCAGGGTGACCGAGCCCGGCGAAATGTGCATCACCACGGGGTCTCAGCAGGTCATGGACCTTTTCGCGGCGGTTGTACTGGACCCGGGAGACACCGTTATCGTAGAGGCGCCCACCTATCCCGGCGCCACTCACGCGTTGAAAAACCGCAAGGCGCGTTTTGTAACGGTTCCCTGCGACTCCGAAGGCATGCAGGTCGACCTTTTGCCCGACATCATTGCTCGAGAAAGAAAACTGGGACACAAAATCAAGTTTATCTATTCCATAGTAAACTTCCAGAATCCTTCCGGCTATACCATGACGACCGCCAGAAGGAAAAAACTCCTCGATATAGCGCGATCTACGGATATTCCCATTTTCGAGGACGACCCATACGGACATCTCCGGTTCGACGGCGATCATGAGCCCACTATTTTTTCGATGGACAACGACGGGCTGGTGCTTTACGCCTGTTCCTTTTCAAAAATACTGGCTCCGGGAACGCGTGTAGCGTGGGTGGTGGGACCCGAAGACGTCATCAATAAAATGGTGATGGTCAAGCAGGGCGCCGATCTGTGTACGAGCGTGGTGGCCCAGTCTCTGGTTTACGAATACTGCAGCCGCGGCCATATGGAGGCCTTCCTTCCCAAAATCATAGATCACTATCGTTCGAAACGTGACGCAATGGAGAAAGCCTTCAGGGAGTACTTGCCTGAAAGCACACTTTTCGAAACTCCGGCGGGAGGGTTTTTCTACTGGCTTACCATGCCCGGGATAAACACCCGCGATCTGTTCTTCAAGGCAATAGACAGGAACGTGGCCTTTGTCGTTGGAGACGCCTTTTTCCCCGACGGGGGCGGCGAAGAGAACCTGCGCGTCTGCTTTAGTTTCGCGCAGGCCGAAGATTTTCCGGAAGCGGCCAGACGGCTGGCCCTGGCAATTTCGGATATTTCGGGATAGCGACGCTATTGGAAGGCCCCGCGCGGGGCCTTCCACACAAAAGGAGCGGTTCCGATGGATGGAATGAAGCAATACGGAAGAAACGAGCTTTTAGGATCGCTGGGTGTAGTGGCGGGCTGCCTTGTCGTGTGGGGTTTTCTCTCGGCCGATGGAGCTTCACCAGGATGGCTGCCGGTAATAGCCGGCGGCCTTGTGGGAGGCGTTATAGGTATGTTCGTTTCACGGCGTCTCCCGTGATGCGGGGCGCCGGGCGGGGCGCAGATTTCAAAACAGCAAACCTGTAAAGAGTTTGAGAGAGGAGAGTCGTACGTGAAGATTGTTCGATTCGCGGATGCGGCTGGCGATAATGCTGCGACAAGGTGGGGAGTCGTTGAGGACGGGAGTGTTTTGGAAACAGACGGCCCGGGGGGTAACAACACCGGCGTTCGTTTTGCAATGGAACAGGTTAACCTGAAGGCGCCGGCGCAGGCAACGAAAATAATCTGCGTGGGCCGCAACTACGTAAACCATATCAGGGAAATGGAAAACGATGCGGAAAACCTGCCCGCGGAACCGGGATTGTTCATGAAGGGTCCCAACGCCCTCGCGGACCCGGGTGTTTCGGTTCCGTACCCGAATTTTACAAGGGAGTTCCACTACGAGGGAGAATTGGCCGTGGTAATGGCGGCCCGAACGGCCGCAGGGGCCGATGTGCTCGGAAACGTTCTGGGTTTCACGGCGGCCATAGACCTTACCGCCAGAGAACCCCAGAGGAACGACCTTCAGTGGATACGGGCCAAGTCGGCGGATATGTTCTGCCCGCTGGGTCCGTGGCTTGAAACGGATATAGACCCTTTCGACACCACGGTAATAACAATTGTCAATGGACGGGAACGCCAGCACGGCTCTACCACAGACATGCTGTTCCCGGTAAAGATGATTCTGGAATACATAACCTCCTTTATGACCCTCGAGAAGGGAGACGTCGTCCTTACGGGAACCCCCGAAGGCGTGGGCGAACTGCACGAGGGCGACAAAGTCGAGGTGCACATAGGGGGGCTTGGAGCGCCTCTGACCATGTCGGTAGGCGATAGCCTTAGCTGAACCGGCGCGTTTGGCGGGAGGTGAACGACAATGACGGGTACCGCTCCTGATCTGCAAAGACTGCTGACCCCGCGCTCGGTTGCGGTGGTGGGTGCTTCGGGGAACATGGAAAGCATTTCCGGGCGCCCGCTCAAACTGCTTCAGAGATATGGTTTCGACGGAGCGATATATCCGGTTAATCCGGGGCGCGAGACCGTGGGGGGGCTGACATGCTATCCGGATGTCAATTCGCTCCCTGAAACGCCGGATGTGGCCGTTCTGGGAGTTCGGGCCGCCCTTACTCCGGGCGTCCTTGAACAGTGCGCGGGCCGGGGGGTGCCTTTCGCGATGATTTTTGCCTCCGCTTTCGCCGAGACCGAAGACCAGTCGGGGCAGCAGGGGCTGCTGGATATTGCGCGGTCGGGAGGGATGCGACTGCTGGGCCCCAACTGTCAGGGTCTCGTCAATTTCGCCCGGAACGTACCTCTCAGTTTTTCGGCTTCCCTGGATACCGACGCCAGGCCCTCGGGCAGGGTGGCGTATGTATCGCAAAGCGGCGCCTTCGGTTTTGCTTCCTTTGCCATGGCCGCCGACCAGGGCGTGGGTTTCCGCTATGTGGTGACCACCGGCAATCAGGCGGATCTCGATGTCGTGGATTTCGGTGCGTTTTTCGCGTCGGACCCCGAAGTAGGGCTGCTGGTCATGTATATGGAGGGCGTAAGCGACGGGGACCGGTTCGTCGAATTGCTCAAGACCGCCTGGAAATGGGACCTGCCCGTTGCGGTGCTGAAGGCTGGCAAAAGTCCTACCGGACAGGCCGCGGCCAGGAGCCACACTGCCGCGCTCACGGGCGACGAAGCGGTATGGCGGACGATCTTCAGGCAGTACGGAGTTATGGAAATAGAGGACGTGGAAGACATAGTCGACCTGGGGCGAGTTTTCGGCGCGAGCAGAAAAAAAGCAGGCCGGAACCTGGGTATTCTCACCACCTCGGGAGGAGCCGGGATCATCATGGCCGACAGGGCCTGGGACCTCGGGCTCAAAGTGCCCGAACTCTCCGGGGCGGAAAGGGAAAAGATAGAACTGTATCTCCCCTCTTTCGGATCGTCTCTCAACCCCGTGGACATGACCGCTCAGGTCATCAACGATCCGGAGGGCTTCGAGTCGTGCCTTGAAACCGTCCTTGGTTCACCGGGTATCGACATGGCGGCCGTTATCGTTTCCATGATCACCGGCGATTCGGGCCGTCGAATGGCGAGAGACCTGGCGGGCGTCAACCAAAGGTCCGGCAAGTTTCTGGCCTGTTGCTGGCTGATCAACGAGGAGCAGGGCGGCGAAAACCTGGCCGTGCTCCGAAAGAGCGGTGTTCCGCTCTTCCAGAGCACGAGAAGGTGCGCCAGGGCTCTTTCGGCGCTGGCCGGATTCGACGGAAGAGGATCGCTGAGGTCTGAGCCTCCTTTACCCGAAAGGGAACAGGTTCTTCCGACAATGCCGGATGACCTGACAGAGTACGACGCGAAAATACTGCTGGACGCCTGGGGCGTGCCTGTAACCAGGGAGCGGCTGTGCGGATCGCTGCAGGAATGCCTGGCGGCCGCCGAGGAGATAGGTTACCCTGTGGCGCTTAAGGTTATGTCTCCCGATATACTGCACAAGACGGAGGCCGGGATAGTGGTGCTAGACCTCAAAAGTCCCGAGGAAGTCCGCAACGGGTACGGGCGTCTTCTGGAACGAGCGGGATCAGATGCGAGGGTCAGGGGAGTTCTTATCCAGGAAATGGCTGCTGACGGAATGGAATGTATGGTGGGCGTAAGACGTGATTCCGTCTTCGGACCCATGATCGCCGTGGGTCTGGGAGGCATATATGTCGAGGTCCTGGGGGATGTTTCCCTCAGGAGGGCCCCTGTGGATGTGGAGACCGCAATGGATATGGTGTCCGAACTGAGAGGATTTCCCCTTCTTGCCGGTATAAGGGGCGGGCGGGGACGCGATGTGCGGGCGCTGGCCAGGGCCGTTTCCGATATTTCAGTCATGGCCTGCGCCGAAGTTTCGCTCGAGGAACTTGACGTCAACCCCCTTTTCGTCCACGGAGAGGGATATGGCGTAAAGGTTGTAGACGCCGCCGCCATAAGGAGGACTGACCTGTGAGCGTCTGGCTGTGGGTCGCAGCAGGTTACCTGGGCGGCTCGATCCCCTCCGGGTATCTGGCGGCAAGGCTATTCAGAGGCGTTGATATCAGGACCTATGGTTCCGGAAATATCGGAGCCACCAATGTGGGAAGACTGATGGGACGGGGCTGGGCGATAGGCGTAGCTCTGTTCGACATGGCCAAGGGCGGCCTCGTTGTTTTACTGGCCAGCCTGTTCGGAGTAGCGGATCCATGGATACTGGCCTCCGTGGGAATGGCAGGCGTGTGCGGACACAATTTTCCGTTGTGGCTCGGATTTCACGGAGGAAAGGGCGTGGCCACATCATACGGAGTGCTTTTCTTCCTGGATCCCGCAACCGCTCTCGCCGGGGGGGCGGTCTGGTTTCTGATAATGAAGGGAACCAGGTATGTTTCGGTAGCCTCCATGCTGTCGCTCTGGACAACGCCGTTTGTGCTTGTTGCGCTGTCACGCCCGTTTCCTTACGCTGTTGCGGCAGCGGCGATGGCGGTTCTTTCCCTTGTAAGACACAGGAGCAATATAAGGAACCTCCTTTCGGGTGAGGAAGGAAAGGTCGGGAAACAGGCCGTTGCGCGGTCGGCCCAAAAAGATTGACGAATATTGACCTTCTTTCTATAATACCTGTAGTCAGATATGGTCAAAGGAGGTAACCCTGTGGCGAGTCTTACCAGGATAATAGAAAGACATATACAGGAACTGCTTGAGCTGTCCGAGGAGCCCTCCGTTTTTTTGAGCAGAAAAGACCTTGCGGAGCAGTTCGGGTGTGTTCCCAGTCAGATAAACTACGTTATCCGCAGCCGGTTTACACCGGAAAGAGGCTATATTGTCGAGAGCCAGCGGGGCGGCCACGGTTATATCAGGGTCATACAACTGTGCCTGGATATGCCGGAGGAACGGGCGAATCATATAGAGGATCTTGTGGGCGACGCCATAAGCGAGCAGGATCTCAGGAAACTGCTGGCGAACCTGCAGCACCGGACGATGCTTACCGCCAGGGAGAGACTGCTTATAGAAGTTGCTACGCGCTTTCTGGAAGAAATAGGCAGAGACCTTTTCGACCTGTCGCCCTACAGGCGAGACACTCTGCACGCAGAACTGCTGAAACGCCTTCTCCGCAGCCTCGCGCTCAGTTAAGGAGGCCCCTCATGCTTTGCGAACGCTGCCGCGAACGGCAGGCTGAAATCCACATCAGGCATCTAAAAAACGGAAAGACGATAGAGTTTCATCTCTGTCACAGGTGTGCGGAAGATATGAGCAGAAAGGGCCTGCTCCCTGATCTTTCGTTCGATATGCCTGCGGAAAACCTCATCGCGGGGCTTTTCCCCCAGGGACCACATGGAAACGGCGAACCGGAAAACATCGAGGAGGCGGCGAATCCGGCAGTCAACGTTACCTGCCCTTCATGCGGGCTCGATTACGCCGGGTTTCGAAAGACCGGCAAGTTCGGATGCACAGATTGTTACGAGGCATTCAGGGAACAGGTCGGGCCCCTGCTGAGGAAGATACACGGCTCCGAATCGCACAGGGGCAAAAGACCCGCCGGATCGTCCGTGCAGGATACTTCGGACCCGGACGTCAAAACCCTTAAAGTCCTGCTCAGAGAGGCGGTAGATAGCGAAGAATACGAGCGCGCCGCTGATCTGAGGGACAGAATCAGGATGCTGGAGGGCATATCCGGATGATGTCGGCCGGCGACATCATCGACGCCCCGCTCGACTGGGTGGCCGCCGGGGGGAATTACCCCGACACGGTCCTTTCGAGCAGGGTGAGACTGGCCCGCAACCTGCGGAAATGGCCCTTTCCATGGAGGAGCGGCGAAGAAGGACTGCGATCCGTGGCTGAAATCATCCGGGGCCTTGTTGCAACCGCAACGGAGCTTTCCGAAACCAGGACGCTCGACGTGAACGAACTTGACGCCTCCGCCAGACAGGCGCTTCTGGAGCGGCGGATAATAAGCCCGGATTTCACCGGGGGAGGCCCGGGACGCGAGGTCGTCCTGGACGACCGGGGCGTTGTTTCACTGATGGTGAACGAAGAAGACCACATCAGAATACAGGTGATTCTCGGCGGTCTTCAACTGCAGGAGGCGCTTGGCAGAGCCTGTGAGGTAGACAAAACCCTGGAGCCCCTTGAATACGCCTTCAACTCCGAATACGGTTATATGACCGCATGTCCCACAAACACCGGAACGGGCATGAGGGCTTCGGTAATGATCCACATCCCGGCTCTCGACGTTATGAGACAGACCGGCAGGATCATCAGGGAATGCAACAGGGTAGGCCTTACGTTCAGGGGCATGTACGGTGAAGGCAGCGAGTCCGCCGGCTCGCTTTTTCAGGTTTCGAACCAGGTCGCCCTGGGGCCGACGGAAGATGAACTGGTCGAAAAGGTTTCGGGAGTAGCGTCCCGGCTGGCCGGACAGGAAACAAAAGCGCGAAAAACCCTGCTGGAAAAAAAGGGCATAGAACTCGAGGACAGGGCCTGGAGGGCCTGGGGAATAATCCACAACGCAAGGTCTGTTTCTTCGAGGGAGCTCCTGGAACTCCTTTCCATGATTCGCGTGGGATCTGCTCTTGAAATACTGCCTCCGTTTTCGCCCGAAACATGGAACAGGCTGCTTCTCTTTTCGCAGCCGGCGCACGTAAGGGTAACGGCGGATGAGGACGACGACAAAGAACGCGGTATAGACGTACTGCGTGCTCAAGTCATAAGGCGACTGCTCGAGCAAAATTGACAGGGCCGCCTTCCGGGGCGGACACCCGGCGAGATAATCTTGGAGGAATGGCTGTATGTGGCAATTCTTTACAGAACGCGGCAAAAAGGTAATACAGCTGGCCCACAGGGAAGCCCTGAGACTGGGACACGATGTCATAGGCACCGAACATATCCTGCTGGGGCTTGCTTCAGAGGGCGAGGGTGTGGCGGCCCATGTGCTCTCTTCGTTTGGTGTCGGCCCGGACGATCTGCGGGCCAAGGTGGAGCAGATAGTCGGCAGAGAGGAGCCAAGGAACAAGCCGGTGGACCTCCCGCTGAGCCCGAGGGCGAAGCGTGTGCTGGACCTTGCCATGCGCGAAGCCAGAAACATGGGAGTCAATTACGTGGGAACCGAGCATATTCTTCTGGGGCTTATCTCCGAAGGAGAGGGCATAGCGGCACAGGTTCTCACTTCGCTGGGCCTTGACCTCAAAAAGGTGAGAAAAGAGGTGCAGTCATCCGTCTCCGGCGGAGACGCGTCTTCGGCCGAAAACAGGGAGCGCCAGTCCGA
This sequence comes from uncultured Synergistaceae bacterium, assembly GCA_964492625.1. Lineage (GTDB taxonomy): Bacteria > Synergistota > Synergistia > Synergistales > Thermovirgaceae > CAZBLL01. The sequence continues at coordinate 1,972 of CAZBLL010000011.1, read as the reverse complement.
CGAGGGTTCCGGAAAATCGCGGTCCAGGACCCCTACGCTGGATCAGTTGGGCATCATGCTTACCGAGATGGCGCAGCGCGGGGAACTTGACCCCGTGATAGGCAGAAACCGCGAGATACAGAGGCTCATACAGATACTTTCGCGAAGGACCAAGAACAACCCCGTTCTTATCGGCGATCCCGGTGTCGGAAAGACAGCCATTGTCGAAGGCCTGGCGCAGAAGGTTTTTTCGAACGACGTTCCTGAAGTTCTACGTAACAAAAGGGTGGTGCAGCTCAACGTAGGCAATCTGGTGGCGGGCACCAAATACAGGGGCGAGTTCGAGGAGCGCATGCGCAAGCTGGTGAAGGAGCTCAGGGATTGCAGGGACGTTATCCTGTTTATCGACGAGATACATACCCTTGTGGGCGCAGGAGGGGCGGAGGGCGCGGTCGACGCGGCCAACATCCTGAAGCCGAGCCTTGCCAGAGGAGAATTTCAGGTTATCGGCGCCACCACGCTCGATGAATACAGAAAACACATAGAAAAAGACGCCGCGCTGGAACGGCGGTTCCAGCCAGTTCTTGTGGATGAACCCGATGTGGAAGATTCCATCAAGATACTGGCCGGTCTGAGAGACCGATACGAGGCCCACCACAGGGCCAAGATCACCGACGGCGCCCTGGAGGCGGCGGCCAGACTTTCGGCCAGGTACATCACCGAAAGATATCTCCCCGACAAGGCGATAGACCTTATCGACGAGGCGGCCGCGAGAGCCAGGCTCAAGACGATGGAAGCGCCCGAAGACATAAAGGAAATGGAAAAGCGGCAGGAAAGCCTGCGCAAGGAAAAGGAAGAGGCGGTATCGGCGCAGGAGTTCGAAAAAGCCGCCAGTTTCAGGGACGATGAACGCAAACTCGCCGAGGCCATCGAAACCAGGAGAGCCGAGTGGAAACAGAAATCCGTCCACGAGGAGCCTGTTGTCGACTCGAAGCAGATAGCGGAGATAGTATCCGAATGGACCGGCATCCCGGTTATGCAGCTTACCGAGGAGGAATCGTCCCGCCTGATGCGCATGGAGGATGAGATACACAAGCGCATGGTAAACCAGGAGGAGGCGGTTAGTGCGGTGGCACGGGCGGTGCGCAGGGCCAGGAGCGGTCTTAAGGACCCCAAGCGTCCGATAGGCAGCTTCATGTTCCTGGGCCCCACAGGCGTGGGCAAGACCGAAATGGCCAGAGCCCTTGCCGAATTTCTCTTCGGCGGGGAAGAAGCCATGATTCGTTTCGACATGAGCGAGTACATGGAAAGGCACGAGGTGGCCAAACTCATAGGGGCTCCCCCCGGTTACGTGGGCTACGAAGAGGGCGGCAAGCTTACAGAGGCGGTCCGCAGGAGGCCCTATTCCGTTATTCTGTTCGACGAGGTGGAAAAGGCGCACCCCGACGTGTTCAATATACTGCTCCAGATACTGGAAGACGGCCGCCTGAGCGACGGCCAGGGCCACACGGTTGATTTCCGCAACAGTGTTGTCATCATGACCAGCAACGTAGGCGCCAGGGATGCAATGAAGGGCCGGACTCTGGGCTTCGCCGCACCAGACGAGGGCGCAGATTTCAATTGGGAAAAGATACGGGACGGCATTATGGAGAACGCGCGCAAGGTGTTCCGACCGGAGTTCCTCAACAGGATCGACGAAATAATCGTCTTCAAACCGCTTGGCAGGGGTGAACTGCTCAGGATAGTCGATCACATGCTCCTGGAGGTGGAAAAACGGCTTGAGGAGCAGAGCATATTCATAGAGGTGCCGCCGGAGGCCCGGACGCTGCTGCTTGAAAAGGGATACGACCCCAAGTACGGCGCCAGGCCGCTGAGACGAACCCTCCAGCGAATGATAGAAGACAAACTGGCCGACATGCTTCTGGAGGGCGGTATCAGTTCGGAAAGCAGCGTCAAGGTTCGTGTGTCGGAGGGGGAATTGACCTTCGAAACC
>CAZBLL010000010.1:0-14363 GCA_964492625.1 uncultured Synergistaceae bacterium | reverse complement strand
GATGACTGGCAGGTGGAGCCTGGAAATAAACGAGGTTTTCAACGGCGCACGCTGTGTCAGGGCGTCGGGGGGCAGCCAGTGGCTGGCTCTCGGCTTTTCACAAAAAACCGACTGGCTCTTCTTTTCCTGGAACCCTTCGCGTCCAGGTTGCTGTCTGGCGGCTCCAGACGAGGTCCGGGCGCTGAAGGAATCGTTCAGCAGCACCCCGTCCTTCACATCCGCCGTAACAAGCCATATATGCGGCAGCCGTCTGTCAACTGCTGAACAAATTGGATTCGACCGGATACTGGCCCTGCGATTCAACAAAACGATAGGCGCTGGATTCCTGAAAAGGATTTCCCTGATCATGGAAACGGCCGGAACCTCAGTCAACATGATCCTTCTGGACGCAGAGAATCATGTTCTGGAATGCGACAGGCGGATTTTCCCGGAGGAATCGCGCAAACCACCCCGCATTCCCGGGGTCAGTTACAGCACTCCGGAACCTTTTCCCGGACCCCTTCCCGCCGAACTGGTTCCCCGGATCAGGCCTACCCCCCATGGGACCAGGGGCATAGGGGCTCCGTTGGTCAAACTGCTCTGGAGATCCTGGCATCTGTACACCCCGGATCGATGGAAACAAGCCATGGAGAAGACAGCGGGGCCCGAACTATCTCGAAAAGCACACCTGCGGAGCCATGCAGGCGTCCCCTTTGTGTTCCCTCTTGTGCTTCCTGAAACAAAAGAACTGGATGGCGGGGCCCTGATATCGGCCCGGTCGCGTGTTGTGCAACTTTTGATGGCGAATCTCGTTCACACCCTCCGCAAGGAAATGCTGAAACCGCTCGCAAAAAGGGAACGATCACTGACCAACAGTATCGACGCCCTGCAAGGAAGACTCGAAGATTCGTCCCTCTCCGGGCAATGGAAGAACTTCGGCAACCTTTTGCTTTCCAATCCCGATAAAGTAAAAAGGGGAATGACCTCTGTATCTCTTTACGACTGGCAGACTGAAAACCAGGTAACAATCCGGTTGAATCCCCACATTACACCGGCAGATAACGCCTCCAGATATTTTGCGAAGTACAAAAAGCAGATCAGGGCTTCTCGGGAGATTGAAATACAGTTGGCCAGGTCGATACGCGAAAGAAAAGTGGTGCGCAGCGAGAAAGAGCAGATAGAACTCCTTGACGATATTATCGATATCAACAGTCTTGTCCATGAAAAAAGGCGACCGTCAGGCAAAAAAAGAAAAACCCGGCCCTCGGCTCCGCCCCACAGGATATTCCGTTTCGGCGATCGCGAGTTCTACGCGGGACTGAATGAAAGGGGAAACCGCTGGATCACTTTTTCACTGGCAAACCCCGGCGACATATGGTTCCATGCGAGAAACACTCCCGGGTCACACGTCCTGCTGAACGTTCCGGACTCTACCCCTCCTTCGGAGGAGCATATACTGTTCGGGGCCTCTCTCGCCGCATACTATAGCAAGGCCCGTTTATCGGGGAAAGTTGCGGTGGATTACACCGAAAGAAAACACGTGAGGTCCAGGCCCGACGGAGGAAAGGCTGAGGTGTTATACGACCACTTCGGCACTGTTACTGTTTCTCCCGAACTGTGGAGAGAAAACATGTCAAAAACCGAGTTAGATCATCCGGCAGAAAAGACCGAAAAGAAATAACAGCGCCGCTTTCCGGATGTGGAAAACTCATTTTCCATGAATGCAGAAAGACCCTCTCCATGCGGGGAATCTCCTTCTTTCTGGGAGCATAAAGTGAATCACCGACAAGAGGCGCTCCAATGCTTTTTAAGTGCACCCGTATCTGATGTGTCCTGCCAGTCATAATGGCGCATGAAACAAGAGAATACTGCCCCCTTGACCAGAGAACCCTGTATTGCGTAACGGCTCTTTTTCCACCCGGAGTAACCGCCATGCGGTACCGGTTTCTGCGGTCCCTCCCGATAGGCAACTGGACCGTGCCTTCCGTTTTACGCGGAGCCCCCCATACCAGAGCAAGATATTCTTTTTCGACCAGCCTTTCCTGAAATGCTCTAGCCAGTCTTTCATGCGAAAAGTCGTTACGGGCCACGACCATTAGTCCCGACGTGGTCGCATCGAGCCGATGCACTATTCCCGGACGTATCGCTCCGTTAAGCTCACCGATCTCGGGAAACCTGTGCAGTAATCCATGTACAAGCGTTCCCGTCCAATGCCCCGGCGCCGGGTGAACGACCACGCCAGCCGGCTTGTCGACAACGATTATGTGCTCATCCTTATAAACGACATGGAAATCTACCGGTTCGGGAACTATGGAAAGAAACTCGGGTTCGGGGATGTCGACGGAAACTTCCTGCCCCGGGAAAACCTTGGCGGAAGGTTTCCTGTTCATGGACCCATCAACAGAAACATTGCCTTGCGTTACGAGCTTTTGAACCGAGGAGCGCGTTTTCTCCAGCCTGTCCGAAAGAAACATATCTATGCGTGATCCAGCCCATTCTTCCGAAACGGTAAGTTTAATGGTCTCGACTACATTTTGCCGGCGGCTATCCCTTTCGTCATCTGTCAGGGGATGGTGTCCATAGTATTTTTTTGACGTCACGAATGTCTAATGCCCTTTTTTTCCAGGGCCTTGCGACACAACAGACAGTATCTGGCCCATGGTTTGGCCTTCAGCCTTCCCTCGCCCACGGGTCCGCCGCATCGCTCGCATAAACATGCTTTTTGCGGGAGGTGCTCTATTTTGTGGAGAGCATGGCGAACTTCCGAAATCCGTTGTCGAATATCGTTCATCTCTCCCGAGCATATCTCGGCCTCGGTCAGATCGGTAGCCGCTTCAGCAGGGTGATCACTGTGAAATGATTCAAGCTGTACGGAGTTCTGCTCCATTTCATCCAAAAGGAGATTCAGCCGATCGAGTTCCTTTCCCAGAAGAATCTTTAACTGGCCCTTCTCCAATATGCGCCCTCCCGTTTATATATCTCCCCGGACCAAAGTCCGGGGAGATAACCTGTGTTTACTGTATCGAGTCTAGTACGGCCCTGCATCTAGAGCATACACCTTTTTCTGCAACCTCGGGAGCCAGCTTCCAGCACCTGGGGCATTTTTCCCCCATGGCCCTGGCGACCTGGACCCAAATACCTGTTTCTTCATCGAATATCCTTACCCCCGCCCCCGACTCCGGTTCGGCGATCGCAAAGGAAGATACTATAGAAACTGTGGCCCATTCATCCTTCGATAAAATATCCAGGTCAATCTCCGTTCCGTCGCCCGGCCAGGCGGAGACCGCCGCTTCGAGGGATTTCTTTATCAGGTTCTGCGACCTGGCGCTCTCCAGAACGCGGCTCACCGCTCCACGCACCACCAGTATGGTTTCCCATTTCTTTTCCAGGTCCTTGCTAATGCGTTCCGGGTATACTCCCGGCCAGTCGGCGAGGAAAACACTTTCCGGCAGTGCTTTGTGGATATTTCTCATGGACTGCCATATCTCCTCCGCTGTAAAGCTGAGTACAGGCGACAGCATCGGAACAAGGGTTTCAAGCAATATCCACATGGCTGACTGGCAACTCCTCCTGAGATGTCCGGAGGGTGTCTCAGCGTAGAGTCTGTCCTTGTTTATGTCCAGATACAGAGCACTCAGGTCATTGGCGCAGAACTGGTGGATCATATATGTGGGCAGGTGGAACTCGTACTCGTCATACCCTTTTGTGGTTTTCGACTTGAGATGTTCGAGACGATTCAGTATCCATCTGTCCATTTCCTCCATCTCCTGCGGCTGAACCATGTGATTCACCGGATCAAAGTCATACAGGTTGCCAAGGAGGAACCTCGCCGTATTCCTGATACGCCTATAGGACTCTACAAGATTGGAAAGTATCTGATCGGATATCCGTATATCGTTTCTGTAGTCGGTGGAAGCGACCCAGAGTCTGAGTATATCCGCTCCGTACCTGTCTATGATCTCCTGGGGAGCTATCACGTTCCCCATCGACTTGGACATTTTACGTCCGTCTCCGTCGACGATGAAGCCATGGGTCAGCACAATGTCATAGGGAGCTCTTTCTCTGGTTGCAACGGATGTCAGAAGTGATGTCTGGAACCATCCCCTGTGCTGGTCACTGCCCTCGAGGTACATGTCGGCGGGCCAGCGCAGTTCTTTTCGGGTTTCCAGAACGGCCCTGTGGCTGCATCCGGAATCGAACCATACATCCATGATGTCGGTTTCTTTGCGGAGTCTCTTTGATCCACAGTCGGGGCAACTCGCCAGACTGCCCAGAAGTTCGGAGGGAGAAGCTTCCCACCAGTAATTGCTTCCGTGCCGGGCGATACGCTGCTGGACCTCGCGCACCCTGTCAGCCGTAAGAACCAGATGCCCGCATTCCTCGCAATAGAATGCAGGGATAGGCACTCCCCAGACTCTCTGTCTGCTGATGCACCAGTCCGATCTGTCCCTTACCATGTTTGCAATGCGTTCGCGGCCCCATTCAGGCACCCACTGGACGCTGTCTATCTGGTCAAGCGCCGTATCCCTGAACGCGTTTACGGATACGAACCACTGCTCCGTCGCCCTGAAGATTACAGGTTTTTTACATCTCCAGCAATGAGGGTAGGAGTGACTTATTGAACCCTGTCCCAGTAGTCTTCCGCTTTCGATCAGTATCTCAAGCACTTTTTCGGACCCTTTTTCAAGTGAAAGTCCGCCGACCATAGGTGTATCGTCAAGGAAGTAGCCTCTGTCATCAACAGGATTCAGTATCTCAAGGCCGTACCTTGCACCGGTTTCGTAGTCTTCGACACCATGACCGGGTGCTGTGTGTACGCATCCAGTTCCCTGATCCAGCCCAACGTAATCCGCGTTGACAATGGGAACCATCCTGGAATCGTAGAAAGGGTGCACCGCAGTCTGGCCTTCGAGTTCCTTGCCCGAAAAAACCGATTCCGGCTCGTTGAGGTCAAGAACCGTGTTGTTCGATGCTTCTTCGGCAAGATCCTTCGCTACGATGTAAGCAGCCCCTTCATGTTCGTACAGGCCGTATTCGACATCAGGATGCAGCGCCACGGCCAGGCTGGCGGGAAGCGTCCAGGGCGTTGTTGTCCAGATTACGACGTATACCTTCCTGTCCCGCGCAAATTCCGCCAGAGGTCCATCGGGCTTCAAGGGATAGGCTACATATATCGAGGGAGAGGCCTCATCCTCGTATTCGATTTCGGCTGCAGCAAGAGCGGTCTGACAATCAACACACCAGAAGACAGGTTTCCTTCCCTTGTAGACATAGCCTTTTTCCACCATGTCGGCGAAAGCACCTATCTGGGCCGCTTCGTAGGCCGAATTAAAGGTAAGGTAGGGGTTTTCCCAATCCCCCATTACGCCCAGTCTTTTAAACTCGTCTCTCTGTACGTCGATATAGCGTTCGGCGTATTCCTTGCAGCTTTGGCGAAGGGAGACGGGATTAATGTCGTCTTTAGAGATACCCTCTTCTCTAAGGACCCTGAGTTCGATTGGAAGTCCGTGCGTATCCCAGCCGGGGATATAAGGCGCCCTGAAACCCCGGAGCCATTTGTACTTTGGAATAAAATCCTTGAGTATCTTGTTGAAGGCGGTTCCAATATGGATATTACCATTAGCATACGGGGGTCCGTCGTGAAGAATAAAACTATCGGCGTCTTTCCTCGATTCCATCAGTTTTTCATAAACATTGTTCTCCGACCAGAAGGCCAGGAATTCGGGTTCACGTCTGGCAAGGCTGGCTCTCATTGGAAAGTCCGTAGAGGGCAGGTTCAGTGTCTCCTTGAAATCCGTGGTCATCCCGTCATCCTCCTTTCCCTGAAGTGGGGCGCTCATTCCCTGCGCCCTTATAAGAAGAGGCCGCCCCTGACGGGGCGGCTCCTGCATCCGGCAAACGTTCCGGCATTCACCGGTGATATCTTCGTTCGATCAGGCGGTCGCTGGGGTTCCGCCGCTTTTAGCTCTGTAGTTCTGGATTACATATACGGCTATAAGAGCAGTAAGCCCTATTGCGTCGGTCATAAGTCCTGGCACCAGCAGAGAAAGCGCACCTGCCATAGCAATGACCCTGAGCCATGCGGGCATTTTTGTTTTGTAAAAACCAATGCTGCCCAGACCAAGCAGGAACACACCAAGAAGCGCCGTGCCTATGGACATTGCAAACGGTCCCGCCTGGAAATCCACAAGCACCAACATTGGATTAAAAACATATACGTAGGGTACCAGAAAACCCGCAAGGGCAAGTTTTATCGCTGTAGCACCCGTTTTCATTGGATCATCCCCGGCTATACCGGCTCCCGCGTAGGCGGCCAACGCTACAGGCGGACTGAGGTCGGCGGCTATTCCGAAGTAAAGGACAAACATATAGGCAGCCATTGGAGCCACTCCCAGCTGCAGCAGGGCGGGAGCCGCCATTGTGCTGGTTACAATAAAGTTGGCGGTAGTGGGCAGTCCGGCGCCGAGAAGAATACAGGCCACCATCGTTAGCATGAGTGAGATGATCAGCTTGCCTCCGGAAAGAGCGATTATGGCGCTTGCTATCCTCAGGCCCAGCCCCGTAAGGGTGGCGGTGCCGACGATGATGCCGACGGTCGCACAGGCGCACGCAACACCGAGAGCTCCCCGTGCGCCGGAATCAAGCGCGTCGCGCAGTTTCGGGAGAGTCATTCTGGTTTGCGGATTCAGGAAGGAAACCACCACCGTAGCCACGATACCGTAAAATGCGGCCTTTATCGGTGTATATCCCGACAGCAGGAAGTAGATAATTGAGGCAAGCGGGATTAGCAGATGACCCTTGGATCGTAGCAACGGCCCTATCTTGGGCAATTTCTCGCGGGGTAGGCCCTTGAGCCCCAGCCTTGTAGCCTCGAAATGAACCTGAACGATTACCGCAAAATAGTATAACAGCGCCGGCACAATGGCCGCGAGGGCTACATGGATGTACGGGACCCCCAGAAACTCCGCCATTATAAAAGCGGCGGCCCCCATAACAGGCGGCATTATCTGTCCGCCCGTCGAGGCCACAGCTTCCACGGCCCCGGCAAAATATGGCTTGTAACCAACGCTTTTCATCAGAGGTATTGTGAACATCCCGGTCGTACAGACATTGGCTACAGAAGAACCGGAGATCGACCCCATAAGGCCCGAGCTGAGCACGGCCACCTTTGCCGGTCCTCCAGTCGACCATCCTGCAAGGGCCATGGAAAGGTCTATGATGAAACGCCCCATGCCTGTCTGCTCCAGAAAGGAGCCGAAAAGGATGAACATGAAAACAAACGTAGCCGAAACGCCAAGTGGTATTCCGAAGACACCTTCCGTTCCCATGTACATATGATTAATAATCCTCTGGATGCTGAACCCCCTGTGCGCGAACATCGTGGGGAAATGTCTTCCGAAATAACAGTAAAGAATAAAGAAAATAGCGATGCAGGGGAGGATCGGGTTCGATACGCGTCTCGTGGCCTCGAGCAAAAGCGCTATGCCCACAAATCCGACAACGATATCCATCGTTGTCGGGAGGCCGGAGCGCATAATGAGCTCGTCGAAGAAAATGACGTGGTACATGGCCGCGAAGACAGCTATACCGGACAGGACGAAATCATACCATGGAACAGCGCTCTTGTTGCTCTTGCCGAACATAGGATAAAGCAGATAAACCAGAAAAAGAACAAGGGCAAGATGTATGGAGCGCTGCTTGATCGCCAGCATAAGTCCAAACCCCGATGTGTACAGATGAAACAGCGACAGGGTGATGGCCGCCAGCAGAACCAGTTTGGCCTGCCATCCTTCCAGAAACCGTGTCCTCGCCTCGGTATCGAATTGTCTTCTGAGTTCATCAAGGTCGATGGTTTCTGAACCGGGAACAACATCTTCGTTCAAATTTGAATCCTGAATCTTCTCGTCAGGCACTTGTTTCCCCTCCCGCTTAAAATAATGAAGTAATGTTGCTATAAACGTTTGCACCAAAAACCGGCAACGATCAAAGTAATGTCGATTGTACCACAGGCGCTACCTGGTGGGGTCCGTTTTTACATTGTGGAAAGCCTTCATGAGAGGGTCCTGATCCAGGCTGTAGGCTATTCTCTTTCCGGGGAAAATTTTGTAAAGAGGGCACCCGATCTTCACCGGGGCCGCCAGGAACAGTTCGTTTCGTCCTATGTCGGCGGTTCCGATTCTTTCGTAAAGAACCGTCCACACAAAGCGGCCGCCCTGAAAACGGAACCACCGGCCATCACTGATAAACCGCCCGTTTCTGGGTTCACCCACCGGCAATCCTGCGTTGTGAGAGACTACGCATTCCTCCCACTGCCAGATCCTTCCGTCTACAACTCTGTAGTAATCCTCAACAGGTGTGAGCTGAACCGAATGAATATATCTGGTATAAAATCCGTTCCCGAGAACACAGGGAACCCGCAGGAAAACCGTCTCCCCGTCATGAATCACCAGCACATGGACCGGAGCAAACACAAAAAGCAATATCCCCGAAACCACAATTGCTGCGATAGCGATTTTTTTAATACAGGCCATTGAAAACCTCCTTCTATCGACAATACTGATTTTGCCGGGTCAATACACCGGGCCCGAAACAAGTGGAACGAACCGGCACCAGTCACTCCATGAATCGCTGTAGTCTCCGTTTGAAAACGACCGCGTCAGGAGTCTTTCCATTCCCCCGCCAGTCCTTACCGGAGCCACGATTGTTCCCTGAGATGCAAGCTGTTCCCTCCATTTCCTGTTTATACAGGAGCAGGCCGCTGTAACGATAATCCTGTCGAAAGGCGCCTCGTCGGGGAAACCTTCGTTTCCGTCTCCATGGACAAGCGCCACGGAATATCCGCTTTTTGCAAGGGCGGTCCCGGCTCTTTCGGCCAGAGACCCTATCCTCTCCAGAGTTACCAATTTTGCGCCAAGCTCGGCGAGAATGGCGGCCTGGTAGCCGGAGCCGGTTCCGATTTCAAGCACTTTCAGCCCCGGGAGCACGTCCAGCTCCATTGTCATTCTCGCAACCATGTAGGGTTGGGAAATGGTCTGGCCGCAACCGATAGAAATGGGGAAATCACTGTAGGCTCGTGTTATCGCTTCCGGGGGCACGAAGAGGTGTCTGGGAACATTTCTGAAGGCGTCAAGTATCTTATCGTTTTCAATGCCCCGGGCTACTATCTGTTCAAGCACCATACGATTCGCCAGGGTGCGCCAGTCTTGCAATCTGTAACCGCCGTCGGGCTTCATTTCACGGAATCTCCCGTCCAAGGATGCTTTCCGGTTCGTCTTTCGAGCCGCACGGATTGAATGCTGCTAAACGTCAAAACAAAAAAGACAAGGCCTGCTGCACCTTGTCCAGAAACGAAATGGCGGGCCTGAGGCGATTCGAACGCCTGACCTACGGCTTAGGAGGCCGTTGCTCTATCCTCTGAGCTACAGGCCCGCGAATCTGTCGGATAGTGTATCACGGAGGCGGATATATTATCAACGGGAAATCAGCAACTTGTCACCTTTATGCGAGATCGCACCGTGCCAGGCCTTTCCGCAGGCTGTCCTCCATTCTATCGATAAAACGCCGATTGCCGTCGTAAAACCGGGACCAGACTCTTCTGGCCTGATCTACGTCAAGAGAAAGTCTCTCCACAAGAGCAGAAACATCCGAAAATCGTTTTTCGTTGCGTGTCATCGACAGGAAAAACAGTGCTATGTTTTCTTCGTGAAGATTGAAAGAAAAATCGGGTATATGAGCTTCTATGCGAAGGCCGCGTTTCCCTTCAAAGGTGGGATTGAATCCCACATTGATGGCCGCGGGCCTCAAGCGATCCCGTACGAAAACGCCGCCCGCGTAAACCCCTCTTGCGGGAATTGTTCTTGAGCGGTCAGTCTGCATATTGGCGGTAGGGAAACCTATCCCTTTTCCCCTTCCATCGCCTTGTACTACTCTTCCAATCATAAAAAACGGGTAACCCAGAGCCTCCGCGGCGCCTTCCATATCTCCGCTTTCCACTCTGCGTCGGATGCCGCTGCTGCTGACCTTGAACCCGCCGATTGTTACCGTTGGCGCCACCGCGGACATCCAACCCTTTTCGGATGCAATGGATACCAGAGAAACGGCGTCTCCTGATCGGCCCTTTCCGAATCGGAAGTCCTCCCCCACGACAACTCCACGGACAAAGAACCGTTCCTCGAGAAAAGCGGCGAAGGCATCTGTCCGCATTTCCGCAAAAACCCTCGTGAAGGTTATTCTGTGTATCTCAGGGATATCGAGAAAATCCGCCATAATATTTTTTTCCGTTTCCGAAAAAAGACATGTAAATGATGTTTCAGCAAGGACCGCTCTGGGATGTGGTGAAAATGTTATGGCGCTCCAAGAGTCTCTGCCGGCCCTGGCCAGTTTTTGAGCGACCTTGAATAGCGCCTGATGTCCCCTGTGAAAACCGTCGAAAGCCCCCAGCGCCGCTATCATTGTGTTTGCCCTGTCGTGATGGTCGTTTCCGGAAAGGCAAAAGCGGAGCCGGAGCGGGCCATCGGCCTGGCAGCCGAAAGCAAACGCGGGGACCTAAGAAACAGAACGCTTCCGGGCTGCATTTCGCCCCAGTGGATTCGTTGCAGCTTTTCGATCAACACGGGTTGGCCGTTGGAAACGGTTTTCTCCTGAAGTTCATCCAGTTGGTATGTGGTATAGGATTCCAGCAGGCCATCGAGAGGCGCCAGGGATTTTGAAATATCATTGTTATCTGTTATAGCGGCAAGGTCACAAGCCGTTACCCGTGAATACGGTCCAAGGGCAACCCGGCAGAGACGAACCGTTACAGCACAGGCGCCAAGATTCCGCCCCAGATCCCTTACGATACTTCTTACATAGGTCCCCTTGCCGCATACGATTTCCAAGGTGACCTCACCGTTGTCCCTGATATTCGTGAGCCGCCTTATTGATCGAACGAAAACAGGGCGCTCTCTGTGACATACCGTAGCACCGCTCCTCGCGAGGGTGTGTGATCTTTTTCCCTGAAGACGAATCGCGGAAACGGCGGGGGGGCGCTGCATGATGGATCCCATAAATCGGCACAATTCAACATCGATCATTGTGTCGTTCACGAAGCCGAACGGTTTTTTCTGAACGATCTTACCGGATGCATCCAGCGTATCGGTCTCTACTCCAAGCCTTAGACGGACAACATAGGTTTTTGGCAGGGCCATAACGTATCTGGACAATCTCGTGGCTTTGCCCACCAGGAGCACCAGCACGCCTTCGGCGGTTGAATCAAGGGTCCCGCCGTGCCCGATCTTCACGCCCCTGGGGAGGAGCTTTTTAGCCTCATTAACGCACCAGGAACTTCTGACGCCTTCCGGTTTCCATAAGTTGAGGAAACCGCTATCCATTGCCATTCCCGAAAGATTCTGTAATGAGTGTTTGGGCTTCATGCAGACCTCCCGGGATTCGGCATCCGGCCGCCCGGGGGTGTCCTCCACCGCCCCATCGCTGCGCGATGGTCCTTGCGTTGAACTCGTCCCTGGTGCGTATGCTGACCCTGACACAGGAATCCTCTTCGACCATGAGCACTCCCACCTTTACGCCACGTACGGTGAGCAGGAGATTGACAAGGTTTTCGGTCTCATCCCCGGACGCGCCGGAAATATTGAAGTCTTCCCTGGTTATACCCGCCATACAGACCTTTCCGTTTCCGCACAGGGAAATTCCCTCAAGGGCTTTCCCCCACAGACGGAGTCCAGCTGCTTCCCTGTTTTCATAGATTCTGCCGTAGATTCTCGAAGGATCGGCTCCAGAGGCTATGAGCTCGGAGGCAATAATGTGCGTCCAGGGGGAAACACCCTGAAATCTGAAGTTTCCTGTATCGGTGATTATGGCCGCATATAGGGCCTCGGCCTCACGGCGAGAGGGCTTCCAGCCTGCGAACCTGTAGAGCTCCCAGAGAACTTCGGCCGTTGAAGTCTTTTTTGGGTCGACGATGTTGCAGTTTCCCGAAAAAGTGTTGTCGCCGTGGTGGTCGACAACTACGATGGGCGACCGATCTTGCAAGGCGTCAGGTAATCTGCAGGTCCTTTCCGGGTTGCTTGTGTCTACGATAACAAACGCCTTGTTCGGCATGGAAATAACGGCCGGCGGTAATACGGGCCCAACATAGTATTGAATATTACCCTGAAGAAAACAGAGGGAGGCGGGAACGGGATCCGGACCTGCAACTATCGCTCTTTTGCCCAGTTTCCTGCACCGGTCCGCAAGCGCAAACGCAGAACCCACAGCGTCCCCGTCCGGCTTTTCGTGGATAAGAATCAGCCATGTGTCGGCTTTTTCAAGTATGTCGAGCGCGCTCCGCCATAGCGGCATTATTTCGATTCCCCATTTTCGGCGTGCCGTTCTTCATGCCTTAGCCTGTCGAGTATGGCGTCGATTGATTTGGCCCGTTCCTCTGTTTCATCGACCATGAACATCAATCTGGGAATCTGCCTGAGGCGCATCTGTTTGCCAAGCAGGCTACGGAGAACACCGGCTGCTTTTGCAAGTGAATGTCGAACCTGTTCTCGTTCTTCGGAATCCAGTGTCGTAAAGTATACTTTCGCCTGGGAAATATCTCGTGAACAGTCCACAGCCGTAAGAACGGCCTTTCGCGCATCCGGATCCTTGATCCTTGATCGCAGAAGTTCCGATATTTCCCTTAGCAACTCCCTGTTTATTTTTTCAATACGGAGACTCTGCATAACAATCAACCTCTTGTTCCATGTAGACTATACGCAAATGCGATTCGTCCTCCATACGCCTTACGAGTTCCTCAAGTGACTCCATGCGCGAGAGCGCCTGTGAACGGGTAGGCGCCGCCGTGCAGAAACCCAGTCTGGCTTCCTTTGTTGCACCCTCGGGCCCCAGGTCCGCCACGCTCATGTTCCACCTTGATTTTGCCCTGTCCATTAGCGAGCGTACGACCTGTCGTCTGTCCTTCAGGCTTGTCGACCCATCTATTCGAATCGATAGAGCAAGTACAGCAACATGGACGCCCGTAGCCCGGGTCATCAATCAAGCGTCCTTTTTTCCTCCACGAGCTCAAACACCTCTACCAGATCGCCTTCTTTGAAATCCTGATAATTGGCAAAACTCATACCGCATTCGTAACCTGCGGCCACTTCCCTGGCGTCATCCTTGAATCTTTTGAGTGTCGTCAGGGAACCTTCCCATATGACTACTCCGTCCCTGACTATCCTCACCTTGGCGTTTCTTCTGACTGAACCTTCGGTAACGTAGCACCCGGCGGCCTTAACGCTTTTCGGGATCTTGAAGACCGCTCGTATTTCGGCTTGCCCTATGGATTGCTCGCGGATGTAGGGGGTCAGCATGCCTTCAAGAGCCGCTTTGACATCCTCGATGACATCGTAGATGACCCTGTATAGTCTAATCTGAACACCCTCGTCCTCCGATATCTTTTTGGCCATTTTGTCGGGGCGTACGTTGAAACCGATGATGACGGCCTCGGATGCCGAAGCCAGCATTACATCCGATTCGGATATCCGTCCAACTCCCTCGTGAACGAAGTTGATACGAACCTCTTCGGTCTCCAGTTTCTGCAACGAACCTTTAAGCGCCTCGATGGAACCCTGCACATCGCATTTCAGGACGATACCAAGAGTTGGTGTTTCCCCTTCCTGCATTTTGCTGTAAAGCTCTTCGAGGGTAATTTTTCTGGATGGAGACGCCTCGGCTTCTCTTCGCGCTGTTTCCTTTTCGTCGAGCACATGCCTGGCTTCCTTCTCCGAGGAAACGGTTCTGAACATGTCACCTGGCTGCGGCACTGTATTGAGTCCAAGTATCTCCACCGCCGTGCTGGGTCCGGCTGTATCCACATTTTTACCCCTGTCGTCAAGCATGGCCCTGATACGGCCGCACGCGCTATCCGTAAGTAATATGTCTCCCTTTCGCAGGGTTCCCTGTTGAACGATGACAGTGGCCACAGGCCCCTTGCCCTTGTCTAGCTGGGCCTCCACAACGATGCCTTCGGGCTTGACCGAAGAGTCGGCCCTTAGTTCCGTCATATCCGCTACCAGAAGGATCATTTCAAGAAGGTGTTCAATACCCAGTCCTGTTTTGGCTGAGACCTCCACCATTACAGTGTCTCCACCCCATTCTTCAGGGACAAGTCCGTTGTCGGACAGTTGCTGACGCACCCGGTCGGGTCTGGCTTCGGGCTTGTCTACCTTGTTGATGGCCACAACGATGGGGACCCCGGCCGCCTTGGCGTGATTCAGGGCTTCTACAGTCTGCGGCATCACACCGTCCTCGGCGGCCACCACGAGAACCACTATATCGGTTGTCTGCGCTCCCCTGGCACGCATTGCGGTGAAAGCTTCATGTCCCGGTGTGTCGAGAAAAACTATTTGGCTGTCACC
>CAZBLL010000009.1:0-14758 GCA_964492625.1 uncultured Synergistaceae bacterium | reverse complement strand
GGAGAGTAGGTCGCCGCCGGAAACTTGTTTTCTTTTTTCAGCATACAGCCTGCAGCTTTCAGCTGACAGAAAGACCAGTATCAAAACATCTAAAAGACGGTAACAAAACATAACTACATAAAACGATGAAAATGCAGGGCCGGAACCCCAGCTACAGGGGCTCCGGCCCTTTTTTTGATGGTTGATGCCGAACAAAACGATGGCCGATGGCCGAAAAACCCTGTTGCCCTTGATGTCATTTCGAATCCCGAAGGGTGAGAAATCTCGGTGTTGCCTCTGCTGTCATCCCGAATGTGAGCGTTTCCTTGCGAACAGAGGGATCTCGTCCTTGATTTTCCAATTCACGGTTTACGAAAACCCGAGATTCTTACCCTCCGCTTCGCTCGGGGCACGCCGTCTTCCGCCGGTGGCGGACTCAGAATGACAAGCCTTTTCTGCCCGCTGCCAGCTGATTGCTGCCGTCTGGTTTTTCCGCCATCCGCCATCGTCTCCTCACCCCTGGCTCCTCTTCTCCATTTCTCCAGCTTTTCCTCGAACCTCATCGAGGCGTAGGCGGGGCTGGTGGAAGGCAGAGTGACAATCTCGATAGTGGCGAAAATCTCCGGCAGGCCGGGCAGCACAAGCCTTTTGTACATATGTTCCGATTTGCGGCCGTTGAAGCATACCCGTTCAATGTTTTTGCCTGCAAAGAAGGTTATAAAATCGTTTGGGCGGGAAGCTTCCTCAACGATAGCTCCGTCCATGCTTCCGGGCCTGACGCAGTTTGCCAGAACGTCCCACAAAGCAACGCACGACCGTTTCAGGATATCCAGCCGCTGTAGATATGGTAGTTCCTGCCCCGCCCCGAAGAGAGACCCCATTATTTTCCAGAAAGCGTTTTGCGGGTGAGCGTAGTATTGCCCGGCCTCAAGCGAGCGGATGCTCGGGAAACTTCCCAGAACAAGCACCCGTGCTTTTGCATCCGAAACCGGATAAAAACCAGCTTTCTCTTCCCCAAACACCTAAAGCATCTCCATGCATTTGTCGACTTCTTTGAAGAAGTCGTCGATGTCCCGGTCCACCCGTATGTCTATCCTTTCCGCGGGGAGATAGCCGCTTGATATCTCTCCCATGGAGACGACCGCAATCTTCCCCGGACTCAGAGCCGGAAGCATGGCCGCTGGTGAAACGGCCAGAGAGGACCCCGCAACAATGAACAGGTCAGCGCTTTCCGCCAGATCCCGGCATTCCTCCAGGTGTTTCACCATTTCTCCAAAAAACACGATATCGGGTTTGATCACCCCGCCGCATTTGTCGCATCGGGGAACTTTCTGCTCAAAAGCCATTGAAATACTCTCTTCATAACCCCAGCATTTACCGCAATGAGTGCAGGAACTTTTCCATACACCTCCGTGGATCTCCAGCACGTTCCTGGACCCTGCTTTCTGATGTAGCGAATCGATGTTCTGGGTAATGATCCCGGAAAGCAGACCATGATGTTCGAGACTGGCGAAAAAACGGTGAGCAAAAGATGGTTCAACGGTTTTGAGAGTGGATAGAAACTCCCTGTGAAAATCGTAAAAGAAAGACGGGTCTCTCCTGAACCAGTCGATATCGAAGATGCGTTCAGGGTCAACATTCATCTGTCGTTTGTATATCCCGTTGGATCCCCTGAAATCCGGTATTCCGGCGCTTGTCGACATTCCCGCCCCGCTCAGAAGTACGGTTCGTTGGGATTCCGAAACAATCTCCGCGAGCGCGGCGGCCTGGCTGTAAAGGGTGTCGGGCATTGCAGGGTCAACTCCTTTGTATCGGGCCTGTTGGTGTTTTACAGAATACCACAGCAAAAAAACGTAAGAGTTTATCAGGATTTTATGCAACCGGTTACACACCGTGCTACAATGCCTTTGGCGCAGCAATCACGATATATATCCTGGAGAAAAATCGGGAGGTGCAATTGGCTATGGCCAAAAAGAACCTGGTATACGGAGTGGATGATCGTCCGCCCACTCCCATTATGATTCTTGCGGGTCTGCAGCACGTTCTTACCCTTTTTGGTGCAACCACTCTGGTTCCCCTCATATTCGGTCCCGCCATGGGGATGAACGCCGCTCAGATAGGCTTTTTTATTTCATGCGTGTATTTCGCCATGGGCGTGGCGACGCTTATTCAGACACATCCCAAGTTGGGCTCGGGCCTGCCTATCGTGCAGGGGTCCAGCTTCAGCTTCATTCCGCCTATCATGACAATAATCGGCGCCTACAAGGGCCTGGGTCCCGCGGTGGTGATGCAGTATATCGGCGGCGCTCTCATCTCCGGCGGTCTGTTGCTTTCCGGCATCGGATACAGCAAGCTCGTGGGCGTCATCCGCAAGGTGATAACGCCAATCGTTATAGGACCCACAATCATGGCCATAGGGTTTTCCCTTGCGCCGACGGCTATCCAGTTTAACGCAGCCAACTACTGGCCGGTTTCGCTTCTCGTGGTGGGTTGCATATTTTTCTTCAGCCTTATGAGCCGCAGCAAATTCATGAATATATTCGCCATCCTGGCGTCCATAACCATAGCCTACCTTGTGTGTCTCGCCGGAAGCCTTACGGGATTTTTCCCGGCGGGGCACGCGGCCTTCATCGACCTTACCTCGGTAGCCGACGCACCGTGGTTCCGCTTCAAACTGATTATTCCCTGGGGCGTTCCCAAATTCAGTTTCCTTGCCTTCGGAGCCATTCTGGCCGGCTTTTTCGCCGTAATGATCGAGTCCATAGGCGACTATCATTCCTGTTCCTATGCGGCCGGTCTCAAGGACCCGGACTCCGATACTATCAGTCGCGGTATAGGGGCCGAGGGTTTCAACTGCGCCCTGGCTGGCCTCTTCGGAGCCATAGGAACAACCTCTTACACCGAAAACATCGGGCTCATCGGCCTCACGGGTGTCGCTTCCCGCTGGGTGGTGCGCACTGGGGCGGTGCTCCTTATCATCATGAGCATGATCGGCAAACTCGGTGCTCTAATCGCAACGGTTCCCAGCCCAGTGATCGGCGGAGCGTATATTGCTCTGTTCGGCATCATCGGCGCTCTGGGTATCCAGGTGCTTATGCGGGCCGACATGGGAAGCCAGAGGAATATCCTCATTGTGGGTTTCGCATTCCTCATGGCGCTTGGCCTGCCCGGATGGGTGGAAGGACAGCAGGAGGCGTTTTTCGCTTTCGGCATACCCGGACAAATATTCTGGGCCATTCTCAAGACACCCATGGCCGTTGCCGGGCTTTCGGCGGCCTTCTGGGACTCCATAGTTCCGGGAACCCGAGAGGAACGCGGAATAGGGGTAGAGATGAAATAGGATTTCCACTTGTTACAGGCACGGCAAGTGGGTTTGAAGGGGCGGCGCGGGAAACCCGGCCGCCCTTTCTTTTTACACTTGACAGTAAAACCCCTCACGGGTATATTGAGCTTGTAGACTGAAACCGTTACAATCCAGGCATTTAAATAGCAGAACTATCCTTCTGGGTTATAATGGTGACGGCAAAGCGTTAAGGCGATACCCGGTTCAAATGCTTCAAACAGCATGAGGAGGTGCAGTGATCGTATGACAAAGAAGCTGGAAGTGTACAAATGCGAACTCTGCGGCAATGTAGTAGAGGTTCTTCACGAGGGGGCGGGCCAGCTTGTATGCTGCGGCCAGCCAATGAAGCTGATGGACGAGCAGAATGCCGACTCGGCAACGGAAAAACACGTTCCTGTCATCGAAAAGACTAACGATGGTGTGGTTGTAAAGGTAGGCAGCGTTCCTCACCCAATGGAGGAAAAACACCATATCGAATGGATCGAGATCCAGGCGGATGGGAAAGCCTACCGCCAGTTCCTGGAACCCGGTAAACGGGCCGAATCGGTTTTCGACGTAAAGGCGCCCGATATCAAGGCGAGACAATACTGTAACATTCACGGACTCTGGAGGAGCTGAAGGTATGATAGGAAAAGCAATGCTTGACGAATTCAACAGGCAGATAAACGAGGAAATGTTTTCCTCCTATCTGTATCTTTCAATTGCGGCGTGGTTCGAGGACACCAACATGAAAGGCGCCGCAATGTGGATGCGGGCCCAGTCGGACGAAGAAACCATGCACGCAAACAAATTCTTTGACTACATTCTCGAGCGCGGCGGCAAGGTGGAACTGCTTCCCATAGAGGGCCCCAAAAAGGAATGGACGTCTCCGCTGGATGCGTTTGAGGCTTCCTGCGAGCATGAACGCCACATTTCCGCCCGTATCAACACCTTGATGGACCTCGCAGTCAAAGAAAAGGATTATGCGGCCCAGGCATTTCTCCAGTGGTTCGTCAACGAACAGGTCGAGGAAGAGGCCTCGGTGGACGAGGTGGTCCAGAAACTCAAGATGGTGGGCGACTCGAAAAACGGGCTGTTCATGATAGACAGGGAACTTGCAGCCCGCGGCGCTTCTTCACAAGAGTAGCTGTTGATTCGGAAAGGGTCCCTTGCGGGGGGGGCGGGGCTGAAAACGCCCGTTCCCCCCGTAGCCTATGGAGGTGTCCGGACATGGAACAGCAGAAAACGATAGACAGGGGAGCAATGCGTGCTATTTCCTATGGCCTTTACATTGTTTCCTCAAGCTGCGGCGACCGTTTCAACGGCCAGATAGCCAATGCCGTAATGCAGGTAACGGCCGATCCCATGGGTCTTGCTGTATGTCTGCACAGGGACAATCTTACAACTGAATTCATAAAGGATTCTGGAGTGTTCAGCGTATCCGTACTGGAACGCGATACCCCCATGACATTTATCGGAACATTCGGATTCAAATGCGGGAGGGATATAGACAAGTTCTCCAGTTGCAACCATCGCAGAGGTTCAACCGGTGCGCCCCTTGTCTTGGATCATACGCTTGCGGTTATCGAAGCGTTGGTAAAAAAACAGATGGATTTCCATACCCATATAATGTTTCTGGGCGAGGTCGAGGCTGCTTCGGTGCTCAGGGAGGGCGACCCCATGACATACTCCTATTACCACGAGGTTAAAAAGGGTAAATCCCCGAAGAACGCACCCACCTTTGGCTTGAATTAGGGGAGCACGCAAATGGAAGGGAGCGGCAAATGAACACAAGAGAAGTGCTTGACAAAATTTACTGGGTCGGAGGCATCGACTGGGAACTCCGAGATTTCCACGGTTACTCCACGGAAAAAGGGAGCACCTATAACTCTTTTCTGGCTCTCGACGACAAGGTGACTCTTTTCGACGGGGTCAAGGCGACTGTTACGGATCAGCTTTTCGGCAGGATGAGCGAGATAGTTGACCCCGCGTCCCTGGACTACCTTGTTTTGAATCACGCAGAGATGGATCATACGGGAGGCGTTCCCGAGATAGTAAGGCGCTGCAACCCCGAGAAGATATTCTGTTCAGCCCCCTGCGCGGACGCACTGGTGCAGCACTTTGGAAAGCAGGACTGGCCGGTGGAGATCGTTCATACGGGAGACACCCTGGACCTGGGGAAACGCACCGTCAAATTTCTTGAGACGAAAATGCTGCACTGGCCCGACAGCATGTTCTCGTATCTGGCAGAAGACAAAATGCTTATTTCCAGCGACGCCTTCGGACAGCATTACGCCACCAGCGCCCGGTTCGACGACGAGGTGGAACCCGGTGAACTGATGTGGCAGGCCGCAAAGTACTATGCGAACATCCTGCTTCCATACTCTCCTCTTATCCTTAAGCTGCTGGAACAGGTTAATACGATGGGGCTGGAGATAGACATGATAGCCCCCGACCACGGAGTGGTGTGGAGAAAGAACGTAGCGGGCATACTGGACGCCTACTCCAGGTGGGCCTCACAGAAGGGCCGGCAGAAAGCACTGGTCGTTTTCGACACCATGTGGCACAGCACCGAAAAAATGGCTCACGCCGTGGGGGACGGCCTTATCGCCGGCGGGATGGAGACGATAGTCATGGATCTCCACGGGTGGCACAGGAGCGATGTGGTAACGGAACTGCTCGACGCCAAAGGTCTGGTGCTGGGATCGCCTACACTGAACAACGGTTTCCTGCCCCGGATAGCCGATTTTCTCTGCTACTCGAAAGGCCTGCGACCTCAGGGCAAGATAGGTGCGGCCTTTGGTTCCTACGGTTGGGGCGGAGAATCCGTAAAACTGATTAACGCCGCCATGGACGACATGAAGATAAAGCGCGTGGATGACGGTCTCAGGGTTAAATACGTACCCACGCCCGAAGACCTTGAAGCGGCGCGCGATATGGGTCTCAGGGTCGCGGACGCCATAAGGGAGTCTTTGAGCTGAAATTGCCCGACAGGCAGGTACTGGACTCCCTGTACGACAGATTTAACAGGCGGGAACTTGCGTATCCCGACCCTGTTGTCTATCTGTACCGATACCCCAGGATGATCGACAGAGAGGCGGCCGCTCTTGTGGCTTCCTCTCTCGCTTATGGAAGGGTAGCCCAGATACATGCAAGCGTTGCCCGGGTGCTTGACCCTTTGTACGATGAACCGGCAAGGCGTATGGCGGCTTCGAGCCGCAAGGACCTGCGCGATCTCTGCAGGGGATTCCGGCACCGTTTTACGGGAGAAGAAGACATTTTCGGGCTTCTTGCAGGTATAGGGAGCGCGATGAGGAAGGAAGGCTCGCTGCAGGCGGTATTCAAAAAAGGTTTAAAGAAAGCAGGAGGAGATACTACGGGGGCCCTGGTATATTTGCGAAACAGGCTCCTGGAACCGGTGGGCCAATCGAAAAACACTCTTTTACCCGACCCGCAAGCCTCCAGCGCCTGCAAGCGTCTACACCTGTTTTTGAAATGGATGGTCCGCAGCGATGACATAGATCCCGGCGGATGGAAGTGTCTTGAACCTTCTCAACTGACAGTTCCAATGGATGTGCATATGCATCGCATATGCGCGTGTCTGGGTTTTACGGCCAGGAAATCGGCCGATGGCGCGTCCGCGAGGGAGGCAACGGAATCGTTCAAAACCATCTGCCCGGAAGACCCCGTAAAATACGATTTTGCCCTTACCCGGTTCGGCATAAGGAACGATCTTTGCATGGATGACCTCAAAAAGTACCTTTCTGATAATCCCAACTTGCCGGTTACGATATAATCTACGAAACTACGCGCCAACCAACACGAAGGGAAAGAACACATATGGGACTGTTGCCCTACTGGGACAAGAACGTAGATCTCGAAATATTGCCATGGATGCCCTACAGGCTTGATTTCAATCCTGTTTCTTCCAGTGCGGCCTACAGCGAACAGCTGGGGGACATTGCCTCCATGGCCTTTGAAATGGACAGCGAACTGCTGTATCTGGAAAGCACCGAAACAGGCCAGACCGGCAGTCTGTTCAGAGATCATCTGGTGATACCCGGGAGCCATTCGGGAGAAGAAAAGGGTTTTTCGATAGTTTTCGGATACTCCGCCGTTATGGAGGCGCTTCTGGGGATGTTCGCCAAGGCATACCCGGGTCTTATGGCGGGTCTGGCCATCTGCGGCGTATGGGACAGGGCCATGCTCGTTGAGGAATGCAAGGTTATAGTCATGGTGGGAGAACACGTGCTTTTCAACGGGGAGCAGTGTCTCAGCGCGCTTCGTGAAGTTCTGAACACCACCGCGGGAAGCGGTGGACTGTGCGGATTCTACGCAGAAAAGTTCGGCTATCGCAGATTTTCCATACCCTACGAAACCGACAACGTCACTCAGCTTGCCATAGCCAGAGTCCTTTTCGATTTCGAACTGGAAGAAACCCGCAAGATCGTCGGTCCCCCGCCCGAAGTTGAATTTCCCGAAAGCGGCTTTGGAGATATTTCCAGGTGAACTGGACACTGGCGCCCGTTCTTGGCTTCAGCCTGGCGATGGATGCGTTCGCCGTGTCCATAGCCATAGTTCTGTGCATGGGGACGGTCGGGACCTGGGCGATGATAAGAGTAGCGGGAGTTTTCGGGTTCTTCCAGGGCGCAATGCCCCTGGTGGGCTGGTTTCTCGCTTACCGCTTTGCGTCTGTTATCAGCAGTTTTGATCACTGGGTCGCTTTCGTTCTGCTTGTCGCCGTCGGCGCAAAAATGATCTACGAGGGAGTCAAGAATGGAGAAGACTGTAATTTTGCATCCGACCCAACCCGGGGATGGCTTCTTGTGGTTCTGGCCGTTGGAACCAGTCTGGATGCTCTGGCCGTAGGCGTCAGCTTTGTGGCGCTGAAGGTTGCTCCCCTGTACACGGCCTTTGTAATAGGAATTATTACCTTTTTTCTCTCTCTTGGAGGCATGGTGTTCGCCCGCAGACTGGGGACGTCTATGCGCGGCCGAATGGTGATTTTCGGCGGCTTCGTCCTTATGGGTATCGGCGCAAAGATACTGCTTTCTCACTTATGGGTATAAATATTTAGCAGAAGAGTGATTAAAAACAGGAGTTTAAAACACCAGAAGCGCCTGTCATTCTGAGCCCGAAGGGTGAAGAATCTCGTTTTAAAAGCGAGAATTCGCTTTAGAGTATGCCGTTTTCCTCAGGGTCATCATGCCGGCTCCGGCAGTCCCGGGGCTTTTGCCCGACAGCCCCGCAGCCACCGCCAGCCTATTGGCGGCTTTGCCTCTTTTGCTCAGGATATCGAGTACCTGAAACAGGAGGTCAAATGGTCGTTAACCATCCCCACTGCCTGCATGTGCGAGTAGCATATCACCGGGCCGACAAAGGCAAAACCCCGGCTTTTCATGTCCTTGCTCAGTTTGCGGGACAAGTCTGTCTCGGCGGGCATGTCTTCGATCCTTTCAAGGCCCGAAACGATCGGCTCGCCGGCAACGAAACCCCACAAATAGGAATCGAAACTTCCCTTTGATTCCACTATTTCAAGGAATGCCCTTGCATTTTTTATACTTGCCTCTATCTTTCTTTTGTTGCGAATGACACCTTCTCCGGACATGAAACGCTCAATATCCCTGTCGTCCCAGCGCGCGATTTTTTCCGGGTCGAACATGTCCATTGATTCCCGCAAAAATTCACGTTTTTTAAGGATAGTAAGCCAGCTCAACCCGGCCTGGAACGTTTCAAGGACAAGGAACTCGAAAAGTTTACGGTCATCATGCAAAGGCGCTCCCCACTCGGTGTCATGGTACGAGAGCAAAAGGGGGTGAGCGTTGGCCCAGGGGCATCTTTCAGGCATTATGCTTTCCCCCTGTTCGCCGGTTTTTTCCTCGAAACGAAAACCGCTTCAACCATAGCTGCGGAGGCTAAAAGGGCGAAGAGGACATGGTAATCAAGAATTTGTCCCAGCTGAGCCATAGCGGCAGGCAGAATGAAATATCCTATACCCCAGAGGAGACAGAAAACCCCCGATATGGAGCCCTTTAGATAGTATGGCGCGGCCTGATTTAGCAGCACCATGGAAGAAACGCAGAACATGCCCAGCCCGAAACTCGCCACGAAAAGGAAAACAAGCGTGGAGAGTCCTTCAACCCAGACAAATGAAAACAGCCCTGCAGCCACCAGTAAAAGACCGGTGGTTATGACTGAAACAGGCCCTTTTCTGTCTGTCATTTTTCCACCCAGAACCTGTGAAATGCTGACGGCAATATAGAACTGGGCGAAAAATATGGCTACGACGCTTTGGCCCAGGGACATTTCCTTTAGCAGTATCCCTGGTATAACCGTTACGAAAGCGCCGTATGCGCCTCCGTAAAGACATACCCCTGCGAGGACGGCAGGGTTTCCTATTTTGGTAATTGCGTTGAAAACTCCCGAAAAGGAAACCTTTGAGAGGGGTTCGCCGGAGTTTTCGCGAACCGGGTCTTTTACGAAAACCAGAATTATAAGCGCGCTTATAGCGCCTGTAGCGGCGTAGAATAGAAAAGCCTCGTTGCATTTCCAGGCGCTGTAGGCGTACACGCTAGCCAGACTTCCGGCCGTTAGCCCCAAATGGAGCGACGCATTGTATTTGCCAATGGCTTCTCCCTTTGTATCCGGATATAACAGCGACAGCAGGGCCGGGGCCAGCGCCCACAGGGGAACTTCGCTTATTCCCTGAAGAAATCGTCCCACTAGAATTCCGGCTACCGATTGAGTTTTGAAATAAAGCAGGCCGGCCAGGCAGGAGATGATATAACCTGCTACAAGGAATAGCCTGTAGCCGTAACGGTCCCCGAGGTGTCCTACAGGGAGCTGCATTGCCACGAAAGACACCGCAAACGCCGACGCCAGGTATCCGACATATTCCGTCGAGTGGGAAATCAAAATAACCCTGCCGGGAAGTAGCGCAACGATCAGGCCAACTCCAATCATCTGGGTGAATACGGCAACGCAAAGGGCGGTGGAAGAAGTTCTTGCTCGCATAAAAATGACATCCTTCCCGATATAGGTGCAACCTTAACAAGACCAGCCGTGTTCAGGGTTTCTGGAACCTTGGCATGGGGGAAATCACCGCCCCGGTTTCCGGGGGAACGTGATATGAACTGAAAATTTTCTTTCAGACTTATGATATCCTATTTCCCTCATACGGCATTGGATGATATCAAAGGGATTTACATGCGTGTATCAAGCCAGAAAATTGTTCCGATATCTAAGAGAAAGAGAGAGGAGAAATGAACAGGTTTTGCAGGGGTCTGGTATAATAATCTGAAATCATTATCTTCTGGGAGGAGGATCCCTCATGCGTAAAATACCATCGTTGATATGTGTCCTTTTACTAGCGTCGATGATGCTCAACGCCGGAAGCGGCGTCCTGAATGCTGTTACCTTTGAGAGCAAATCCACCGACGGCAGCCAGTCATCGAGCACTCCTAACGTTACGGGCGATTATTCACCAAAGGAAACCACAGATGCTGCACTGCTTTATGCTCTGGAGGCTCCCACAGATCAGAAACAGCGACTTGCCGAATCCATCGAGGGAATGTACCTCACGGGACTTCAGGCAACAATGACCATAGAAACGTTGAAATCGATCGAGAACAAAACCCTGCCGGACGACGAGATACTGGCCAGGCTTGAGCACACCCAGGATTCCCTGCAATCACTGGAGCGGGCCGCCAAGCGCCTTGAAGACAACGTAAAGCTGGTGCAGCTTGCCTGCGAAAACGACCCGGCGCTGCAGCGGGAAGTAATGGCTTTTCTGCGGCAGTTCCTTGCGGCGCCGGCTCACGCCTTTACCGGCGATCCCTACGCGGATTCGATCATAGCCAATGAGATTCAGGGGATAGGACGCGCGGCCAAAAGCAGTTTCGATTCGTTCATGGGCACTCTGTCTAACGCGGCCAAGTCCGTTGGCAACGCCGCCTCAAAAGTGGGTAAAGCCATCAGCAGCGGAATAGGTAAACTCACCGGCGCGGTCGGAAAGGTCCACACCAAGATAGGAAGCGTGGTTGGTCAAAAGAACTGGGCCACCGTCATGGCGGGCACAAAGTTCGTGGCCACCACGGTGGGCGGTACAGTAGCGCTTGTAGCAGTAGTTACAACAGCTCCCGTAACTTCTATCGCGGCGCCCGTAGGAGCTGTAGTGGTATGGACGGCGTCGAATATAGGGGCAAGCGTTTCCCTGGCCCATGACCTTTCCACCATACAGGGAGGAAACGGTGCTGCTGGCCTGGACAACGCAATGACCCGCGTAAACCAGGGCACGGCCCTTATAGGTCTGGCTGGTGGAGGCAGCGGAGGAGAAGTGCTCGTCAACGTTATAGGCCTTACAGGAAACGAGATAATCGGCACTACGCCCGGCCAGCATATGACCCCGGAAGAACTGGCCGAGTTTCTGGACGAACCGACAAGACAGGATTTTCTCGATAAAATGGGCGGAAAAACAATCTATATTCCTCCGCACCATCACCCCGAGGGCGGTGAAGGCGGAAACGGCGGCGGCGGCAGTTGCGGCGGCGGAGGCCACAGCGATTAGGTTTAAGACGCCGAGCCAGATCAAAACCCTGTGCCGGCTCGCCACAGTGAAGTGTTCTCTGGCTGCAGATGCACGGTAGTGTATAATAGTATATCGACGTGTCTCAATCGTTTAACGTAAATACAGCGTTGTAGTTTATTTCCAGTAAAAAATGATACTGGAGAAGGTGGATACGATGTGCAGGGCGCCTAGGTTCCTGTGCGTATTTTTGACGGTGGCGTTATTCCTCACAACTGCCCGTGGAGCTCTTGAGGCTGTTACTTTCGAGAGCAAGACAACGGATGGTCAGCAATCTTCGGTCACCAAACCCGACATGTCGGGAGGGCAAACCAAAGCGGGCGGGAAAACCGGGAAATCGTTGTTATATTCTCTGGATGCCCCCCGGGAACAAAAAAAGCGCCTTGCAGAATCCGTCGAGCTGCTTTATCTCACAGGTCTGCAGGCCACCGCAGCGATCAACGACCTTAAAGCACTCGACGGCAAAAGATTGCCCGATAACGAGATCCTGGCGAAACTGGAATATACGAAAGACACGCTTGAGGCCGTAGAGAAGGCCGCAAAGAAACTGGAAGACAATGTGGCGCTGGTTCGCCTGGCGTGCGCCTCCAGCCCGGGGTTCCAGCAAGAAATACTTGACCTGCTTAGGCAATTTGCTCCGGCGTCCGCAATGGCGTCGGAAGGTGAAGGTGACACTGGAGGAGATTCAGGCTCATCCGATAGCGACTCCGGAGAGGATTCAGGTGCTTCAGAAGGAGATTCCGGTGAAGATTCAGGTTCTTCGGGATCAGACACGGGAGAGGATTCAGATACGTCGGGAGCCGACGCCGATGATTCGGGTTTGAACTTTTCTTCAACACCTGCGGATAACAATACCACTGAAGATACGGGGGTTTCCGAAGAAAGTGATGGCGCCGAAGGATCGTTTTCCGATGGGTTTGAAGGAGGCTGGTCTACGGAAAACTCCGATAGTACGGGGCAAGATGAGGACACTGAAGACACGCTGGGAGACCTCCAGGACAGCTGGTCAACTGAAGACCCTGACCATCAGGTGATGACTGATGAGGCTACGACGGATATTGCAGCCGACGCCGCTAATGATGATTCTTACGATTCGGATGTTGCAACGATAAGGCCGGGCGGAGGTTTTTTTGATTCCTGCATGGATACCGTTTTCAGCGCAGCTCATACTATCGGGAACGCGGCTTCCAAGGTAAAAAACGAGATTACGGGTGGTATCAATGCTCTTGTCGGCGCCGTTGGAAATGTGCATACGACTATCGGCAGTGTGGTGGGCCAGGAAAACTGGGCCAATATTATGGCGGGAACCAAATTTGTGGCTGCCGCCGCCGGTTCGGTTGTAGCTCTTACTGTTGCAGCTCCGGCGACTACTTTGGGAATGACTGGCGCGGCTCTTGTTTATGGCATAACAAATGTGAGCGCAGCCCTTACCCTTGTTAAGGATATTCAGCAAATCGAAAAGGGTGACGCGGACGCAGAAGTAGAGGATATGGAAGGCGCCGCGTCAACGGTAAACCAGGGAGCGGCCTTGCTTGGTTGTATAGGCTCAAGTCCTGGAGAACTACTGGTGAACGCCATAGGACTATCGGGCGGGCAAATTGATGCGTATGCCAGCAAGAATGAGGTGCCTGCCGAAAAGCTTCACGAATTTCTGGGTAAACCGGAGCATCAGGAAATGCTAAAGCAAAACGGAGTGCTTCCCACCTATCAAAAACCGGAACCACAGAGAGACGAAGGCGGCGGAGGCGGCGGTTGCGGCGGTTAATGCGAACCAGAACCGGACAAACAATTCAAACACCACCGGTTACAGAGCCTGAAGGATTAAGAAATTTGTGAAATTCCAACGGCGAAAGGAGATTTCAAATTGAAAAAGCTATTGCCTGTTTTGTTTATATTGGCGGGGATCGTGCTAATGACAGGCGGTTTCCCGGCAGATGCCCCGGCCGCAGTAGTCAATGAGACAGCGACGAGCGAAAATCCGCCTTCTCTGCCGGGTGCGGCCGAGGCGGCCGAAGCAACCGAAACCGTCACGGTGCAGGACGAGACCCTCATGGCAAGCATCAACTGGACCAACGACTATGTGGAGGCGATGGGTCAGGGCGTTCCGCCGGAAGGCAAGGAAGACACGGCCCAGGGCAAACTGCTGGCGCGGCGGGCCGCCGTCGTGGATTTGCAGCGCAAACTGCTGGAATTCATAAAGGGAGTTCAGGTGGACGCAAGAACGACCATGAACGACTACATGGTGAACGACAGGGTTCGCACGGAAGTGCAGGGCACGATAAAAAACGTTGAGATCATGGAAGGAACATGGGACGGAGAAATATACTCGGTCGTAGGCAGAGTCAAAATGAAGGACGTAAGGGTGGCGGTGGTTCCCGAACTACCGGAGCCTCCCGTGATGAAAGAGGTCCCCCCTCCCCCGCCGGCGACAAAACCTTCGGAGAAGCCCGCAAAAAGCCGCTACACGGGGCTGGTTGTGGACGCCACTCATCTGCCGCTGATCCCGGCGATGACCTTCAAGGTTGTTGACGGCTCGGGAAAGGAAGTCTACAGCATGGCTTTCGTGGACAAGGAACGATTCCTTACCTCGGGTCTGTGTTCCTATCATATGACGGTAGGCAGCGCTAAAACGGAACCCAGGGTAACGGATGTTCCGCTTGTGGTAAAAGCTGTGAAGACGGTTGGTCCCCAAAACGTGGATATAGTAATTTCCAACGCCGACGCGGCCAGGATCAGAAACAGCACCTATGATTTCCGCACACCCTGCCGCGTCATCGTCGTCAAGAGGTGACGGCCATGTCGTTCAGGGTTAAAGCGATACTTGCGCTGCTTCTTGTGGCGGTCTTGTTCGGTTGTTTTCAGTCGACAGCATC